>NZ_KV831050.1:122092-169243 GCF_001836965.1 Streptococcus sp. HMSC063B03
AGAGGAGTACAAGCAGACAGTCTATATCCGCACGAATGAAAAAATTCAGAAATGGAATCAAGCCTATCAAGAGCTTGCTTCTGCCTATATGCAGGTAGAATTTGTGCCAGTTTTTGATAGTTTGATAGACCAAGAAGGTCAACTCAAAAAAGATTATACAACTGATGGGTTGCACCTTAGTGTTCCCGGTTATCATGTTTTGACCAAAGCTTTGAAAGACTATCTTTTGTAGTTAGTTGATTTCCTTTTTGCATTTTTGATTTAGATAAGGTATAATGGTTTTATTGTCTTTTGGGGTCGTTACGGATTCGACAGGCATTATGAGGCATATTTTGCGACTCGTGTGGCGACGTAAACGCTCAGTTAAATATAACTGCAAAAAATAACACTTCTTACGCTCTAGCTGCCTAAAAACCAGCAGGCGTGACCCGATTTGGATTGCTCGTGTCTGATGATGGGTCTTATTATTAGCGAGATACGATCAAGCTTTGTCTAGCAGTTTGGTAAGAGATTTATAGACTCGCAGTTCCTAGGCTTGAGTTATGTGTCGAGGGATTGTTAAAACAATACATAACCTATGGTTGTAGACAAATATGTTAGCAGGTGTTTGGACGTGGGTTCGACTCCCACCGGCTCCATTGATAATTTACATTGTTTTGTAAATCTTTCTAAAACGTTGTTTTTACAACGTTTTTTATTTTATTCTTTGGTATTCTTTTGCAAAAAAAGAATACAACATTTTGTTGTATCCTAAATATTAAATCAAGTCCTGAATTTTCTTAAGTTTTTATCATATTTTCTGTTATAATTAAGGTGCCTTAAGAAAAATAATGAAAAAACTAAATGTTTTTCATATAGTTTTCATTGTTTTAATAGTTTAAAGTCAATCTTATTTTTCTCTAATAGAAAATAATGAAAAAGTAGGTTTAGAAAGAGGTAAGTATCTATGTCTTCTCATAAAAAAGTGTCACTCTCTGAGATTAATCAATCTATCGATACTCCAAATAACAATCATTTCTGGCAAAATTTAAAGGCCTTTTTAGGTCCGGGTGCTCTTGTCGCAGTTGGTTATATGGATCCAGGAAACTGGATTACCAGTGTAGTCGGTGGCGCTTCCTATAAGTATAGTCTCTTGTTTGTTATCTTGATTTCATCTCTCATTGCCATGCAACTTCAGCAGATGGCAGGAAAGCTTGGTATTGTAACACAGATGGACCTGGCTCAAGCAACGGCTCATCATTCACCTAAATGGCTTCGTTATAGTCTATGGGTGATTTTAGAATTAGCCTTGATGGCGACAGATCTGGCAGAAGTTCTAGGTTCAGCGATTGCTCTCAATCTTCTCTTTAAGATTCCGATTATGATAGCAATTCTCTTGACCGTGTTGGATGTTTTTCTCTTATTGCTTCTGATGAAATTTGGCTTTAAGAAGATTGAAGCTATTGTGACAACACTGATTTTAACCATTCTAGCAATTTTTACCTATCTGGTAGCTTTGTCACATCCAAGCTTCCAAGGAATCGTTGAGGGTTATTTACCCAATTCGACCTTATTTGAGAGTCCTTTGCCAGGTCATGAAAGTCAATTAACTTTAGCTCTGGGGATTGTAGGTGCGACGGTTATGCCTCATAACCTCTATTTGCATTCTTCCTTGTCTCAAACTCGGAAAATCAATCACAAGGACAAGGATGATGTTCGAAAAGCGGTGCGCTTTATGACCTGGGATTCAAATCTCCAATTATCCTTGGCCTTTGTGGTTAACTCCCTTCTATTAATTCTCGGGGCGGCTCTCTTTTTCGGCCATGCATCTGAGATTTCTGCCTTCTCTCAAATGTATAATGCCTTGCAGGATTCTACTATTGCAGGAGCTATAGCTAGCTCGACCTTATCAACCTTGTTTGCCTTGGCTTTATTAGCCAGTGGTCAAAATTCGACAATTACGGGTACCTTGACTGGACAAATCGTTATGGAAGGTTTCTTGCATATGAGATTACCTCAATGGTTCATTCGTTTGGCAACTCGTCTCTTTGCCTTGTTGCCTGTCATGATTGTAGCGGTTCTGTTTGGTCATCAGGAAAAAACATTGGATCAGTTATTGGTTTATTCACAAGTCTTTCTTTCGATTGCTCTTCCATTTTCAATCTTCCCACTGATTTATCTAACTTCTAAGAAATCACTGATGGGAGAATTTACCAATGCCAAATGGAATACCATCCTTGGCTATATCGTTTCCATTATCTTAACAATTCTCAATGTGAAATTGTTATTTGATATTTTCTAAGAAATTCACCCGAGTTATAAAACAAGCATATAAGAAAAAAGATACCCAAGATTTCTTGGGTATCTTTTTTAAAATAAACGGAAGACATGGGATTCGAACCCACGCACGCTGTTACACGCCTACCGCGTTTCCAACACGGCCTCTTAAGCCTCTTGAGTAATCTTCCAATACTTACTCAAATAGTCTACCATAAAGGCTCTTATCTTGCAATAAAAATTCTGGAAATAAGAAA
This sequence comes from Streptococcus sp. HMSC063B03, assembly GCF_001836965.1. Classification (GTDB taxonomy): domain Bacteria; phylum Bacillota; class Bacilli; order Lactobacillales; family Streptococcaceae; genus Streptococcus; species Streptococcus pneumoniae_F. The sequence continues at coordinate 124,606 of NZ_KV831050.1, forward strand.
AATGATAGAATTTGAAAGAAAATGATAAAAAATGCTTGACTTTGAAAGAAAGTGTGATAGAATGAATAGTGTAAACGATAACAGGAGGTGATTCAGTGTTAAAAACAGAGCGGAAGCAACTGATTCTAGAGGAGTTAAATCAACATCATGTAGTTTCTCTAGAAAAATTAGTTAGTTTGTTAGAAACGTCAGAATCAACGGTTCGAAGAGATTTGGATGAGTTGGAAGCGGAAAACAAGCTTCGTCGCGTGCATGGTGGAGCAGAATTGCCCCATTCCTTGCAGGAAGAAGAAACCATTCAAGAAAAATCTGTCAAAAACCTTCAAGAGAAGAAGTTGTTAGCTCAGAAGGCTGCCTCTCTCATCAAGGAACAAGATGTCATCTTTATCGATGCTGGAACAACAACTGCTTTTTTGATCCATGAATTGGTCAATAAGAATATTACTGTTGTGACGAATTCGATTCACCATGCCGCACAGTTGGTTGAAAAGCAGATTCCAACTGTCATGGTTGGAGGAAGTGTCAAGATGGCTACAGATGCTAGCATCGGGGGCGTTGCTCTTAACCAGATTAACCAATTGCACTTTGACCGTGCCTTTATCGGGATGAATGGTGTGGACGATGGCTATTATACGACTCCTGATATGGAGGAGGGGGCTGTGAAGCGTGCTATTTTAGAGAATGCCAAACAGACCTATGTCTTGGTGGATTCGTCAAAAATTGGACAAACTTGCTTTGCCAAGGTAGCACCACTCAAACGAGCTATTGTTATCACAAGTCAAGGGCATGAGCTCTTGCAGGTTATTAAGGAGAAAACGGAGGTAATAGAAGTATGATTTATACAGTCACACTCAATCCATCCATTGATTATATCGTTCGTTTGGACCGAGTCCAAGTCGGTAGTGTCAATCGAATGGATAGTGATGATAAGTTTGCTGGTGGGAAAGGAATCAATGTCAGTCGTGTCTTGAAGCGCTTGGATATTCCAAATATAGCGACTGGATTTATCGGAGGTTTTACTGGTGAATTTATCACAGATACTTTGGCTGATGAAGCAATCGAGACACGATTTGTCCAAGTGGCAGAAGATACTCGTATCAATGTCAAGATTAAAGCGGACCGAGAGACAGAAATCAACGGAACGGGTCCAACTGTTGAACCAGCCCAGTTAGAAGAATTGAAAGCCATTTTGTCTAGTTTGACTGCAGAAGATACAGTTGTCTTTGCTGGTTCAAGTGCTAAAAATCTAGGCAACGTCATCTACAAGGATTTAATTGCCTTGACGCGTCAGACGGGTGCGCAAGTGGTTTGTGACTTTGAAGGACAGACCTTGATTGATAGTTTGGACTACCAGCCACTTTTAGTCAAACCAAACAATCATGAACTTGGAGCGATTTTTGGAGTGAAACTCGAAAGTTTAGATGAAATCGAGAGCTATGCTCGTCAGTTACTGGCCAAAGGAGCTCAAAACGTCATTATCTCCATGGCTGGGGACGGTGCCCTTCTTGTCACATCTGAGGGAGCTTACTTCGCAAAACCTATTAAGGGGACAGTCAAAAATTCAGTTGGGGCTGGTGATTCTATGGTCGCTGGATTTACAGGTGAATTTGTCAAATCTAAAGATGCAGTAGAAGCCTTCAAATGGGGAGTTGCTTGTGGAACAGCAACTACCTTCTCGGATGACTTGGCAACAGCAGAATTTATTAAAGAAACATATGAAAAAGTTGAGGTAGAAAAACGATGAAAATTCAAGACCTATTGAGAAAAGATGTCATGTTGCTGGATTTGCAGGCGACTGAAAAAACTGCTGTCATCGAGGAGATGATTAAAAGTTTGACAGAGCACGGTTATGTGACAGATTTTGAAACATTTAAAGAAGGCATTTTGGCGCGTGAAGCTCTCACTTCTACTGGTTTGGGTGACGGAATTGCTATGCCTCACAGCAAAAACGCTGCTGTCAAAGAAGCGACTGTTCTCTTTGCTAAGTCAAACAAGGGTGTTGACTATGAGAGCTTGGATGGACAAGCAACTGACCTCTTCTTTATGATTGCGGCTCCAGAAGGTGCCAATGACACTCACTTGGCAGCCTTGGCAGAATTGTCTCAATACTTAATGAAAGACGGTTTTGCTGACAAACTTCGTCAAGCAACATCAGCTGACCAAGTCATTGAACTTTTTGACAAAGCTTCAGAAAAAACTGAAGAGCCTGTTCAAGCACCTGCCAATGAATCTGCCGACTTCATCGTGGCTGTTACAGCTTGTACAACAGGTATTGCTCACACTTACATGGCCCAAGAAGCTCTTCAAAAAGTGGCTGCTGAAATGGGTGTTGGGATTAAGGTTGAAACCAACGGTGCCAGCGGTGTTGGAAATCAACTAACTGCAGAAGATATCCGTAAGGCTAAAGCTGTTATCATCGCAGCAGACAAGGCCGTTGAAATGGATCGTTTCGATGGCAAACCATTGCTCAATCGTCCAGTTGCTGACGGTATCCGTAAGACAGAAGAGTTAATTAACTTGGCTCTTTCAGGAGATGCGGAAGTCTACCGTGCCGCTAATGGTGCAAAAGCTGCAACAGCCTCTAACGAAAAACAAAGCCTTGGTGGTGCCTTCTACAAACACTTGATGAGTGGTGTATCCCAAATGTTGCCATTCGTTATCGGTGGTGGTATCATGATTGCCCTTGCCTTCTTGATTGACGGTGCTTTGGGTGTTCCAAATGACAACCTTGGAAATCTTGGTTCTTACCATGAACTAGCTTCTATGTTCATGAAAATTGGGGGAGCTGCCTTTGGTTTGATGCTTCCAGTCTTTGCAGGTTATGTTGCCTACTCTATTGCTGAAAAACCAGGTTTGGTTGCAGGTTTCGTAGCTGGTGCTATTGCCAAAGAAGGTTTTGCCTTTGGTAAAATCCCTTATGCAGCAGGTGGTGAAGCAACTTCAACTCTTGCAGGTGTCTCATCTGGTTTCCTAGGTGCCCTTGTTGGTGGATTTATCGCAGGTGCTTTAGTACTTGCTATTAAGAAATACGTTAAAGTTCCTCGTTCACTTGAAGGTGCTAAGTCAATCCTTCTCTTGCCACTTCTTGGAACAATCTTGACTGGATTTGTTATGCTAGCTGTTAACATCCCAATGGCAGCAATCAACACTGCTATGAATGACTTCCTAGGTGGTCTTGGAGGAGGTTCAGCTGTCCTTCTTGGTATCGTCCTTGGTGGAATGATGGCTGTTGACATGGGTGGACCAGTTAACAAAGCGGCTTATGTCTTTGGTACAGGTACGCTTGCCGCTACTGTTTCTTCAGGAGGTTCTGTAGCCATGGCAGCAGTTATGGCTGGAGGAATGGTGCCACCACTTGCAATCTTTGTCGCAACTCTTCTTTTCAAAGATAAATTTACTAAGGAAGAACGCAACTCTGGTTTGACAAACATCATCATGGGCTTGTCATTTATCACTGAGGGAGCGATTCCATTTGGTGCCGCTGACCCAGCTCGTGCTATCCCAAGCTTTATCCTTGGTTCAGCAGTAGCAGGAGGTCTCGTTGGTCTTACTGGTATTAAACTCATGGCGCCACACGGAGGAATCTTCGTGATTGCCCTTACTTCAAATGCTCTCCTTTACCTCGTTTCTGTCTTGGTAGGAGCAATCGTAAGTGGTGTAGTCTATGGTTACCTACGCAAACCACAAGCATAAAACTTAGATAGAAAATGAAAAGATTGGACCGTTTGGTGCAGTCTTTTTCTCTTTCCGAAATGCCTGTGAAATATGGTATAATAGAAGAATGGCAAACAAGAATACAAGTAAAACAAGACGGAGACCGTCTAAAGCAGAACTCGAAAGAAAAGAAGCTATTCAACGAATGTTGATTTCGTTGGGAATCGCGCTCTTATTGATTTTCGCAGCCTTCAATTTAGGGGCTGCAGGTATCACCCTTTACAATTTAATTCGCTTGCTGGTGGGTAGCCTAGCTTATCTGGCAATATTTGGTATCCTGCTCTACCTCTTCTTTTTCAAGTGGATACGAAAACAGGAAGGACTCTTATCTGGATTTTTCACCATATTTGCAGGTTTGCTCTTGATTTTTGAGGCCTACTTAGTTTGGAAATATGGTTTGGATAAGTCGGTATTAAAAGGGACCATGGCTCAGGTTGTGACTGATCTGACTGGTTTTCGAACGACCAGTTTTGCTGGAGGTGGCTTGATTGGGGTCGCTCTTTATATGCCAATCGCCTTTCTCTTTTCAAATATCGGTACTTACTTTATTGGTTCTATCTTGATTTTAGCAGGCGCTCTCCTAATCAGTCCTTGGTCTGTTTACGATATTGCTGAATTTTTCAGTAGAGGCTTTGCCAAATGGCGGGAAGGGCATGAGCGTCGAAAAGAGGAACGCTTTGTCAAACAAGAAGAAAAAGCTCGTCAAAAGGCTGAGCAAGAGGCTAGATTAGAACAAGAAGAGGCTGAAAAAGCCTTACTCGATTTGCCTCCTGTTGATATGGAAACAGGTGAAATTTTGACAGAAGATGTTGTACTTGACGTTCCACCTTTTCCAGATGAAGAGTGGGTAGAACCAGAAATCATCCTTCCTCAACCTGAACTTGAATTCCCTGAACAGGAAGATGGCTCTGATGATGAAGACGTACAGGTCGATTTTTCTGCTAAGGAGGCCCTTGAATACAAACTTCCAAGCTTACAACTCTTTGCCCCAGATAAACCCAAGGATCAGTCTAAAGAAAAGAAAATCGTTCGAGAAAATATCAAAATTCTAGAAGAAACCTTTGCTAGCTTTGGTATCAAGGTAACAGTTGAACGGGCCGAAATTGGGCCATCAGTGACCAAGTATGAAGTCAAGCCAGCAGTGGGTGTAAGGGTCAACCGCATCTCCAATCTCGCAGATGACCTCGCTCTAGCCTTGGCGGCCAAGGATGTCCGAATCGAAGCACCTATCCCAGGGAAATCTTTAGTGGGAATCGAAGTACCTAATTCTGAGATTGCGACAGTTTCTTTCCGAGAACTATGGGAACAATCTCAAACGAAAGCAGAAAATCTCTTGGAAATTCCTTTAGGGAAGGCTGTTAATGGAACCGCAAGAGCATTTGACCTCTCCAAGATGCCCCACTTGCTTGTCGCAGGTTCAACGGGATCAGGGAAGTCAGTAGCTGTTAATGGCATTATCGCTAGCATTCTGATGAAAGCAAGACCCGACCAGGTCAAGTTTATGATGGTGGACCCTAAGATGGTTGAGTTGTCTGTTTACAATGATATTCCCCACCTCTTGATTCCAGTTGTGACCAATCCACGTAAGGCTAGCAAGGCTTTGCAAAAGGTCGTGGATGAAATGGAAAATCGTTATGAACTCTTTGCCAAGGTGGGAGTTCGGAATATTGCAGGTTTTAATGCCAAGGTAGAAGAGTTCAATGCCCAGTCTGAGTACAAGCAGGTTCCGCTACCGCTCATTGTCGTGATTGTGGATGAGTTGGCTGACCTCATGATGGTTGCCAGCAAGGAAGTAGAAGATGCCATTATCCGTTTGGGACAGAAGGCGCGTGCTGCAGGTATCCACATGATTCTTGCAACTCAGCGCCCATCGGTTGATGTCATTTCTGGTTTGATCAAGGCCAATGTCCCATCTCGTGTCGCTTTCGCAGTTTCATCAGGGACAGACTCCCGTACTATCTTGGATGAAAATGGAGCTGAAAAACTGCTTGGTCGAGGTGACATGCTCTTTAAACCGATTGATGAAAATCATCCAGTTCGTCTCCAAGGCTCCTTTATCTCGGATGATGATGTCGAGCGCATCGTAAACTTCATCAAGGCTCAGGCTGATGCGGACTACGATGAGAGTTTTGATCCAGGTGAGGTTTCTGAAAATGAAGGTGAATTTTCAGATGGTGAAACTGGTGGAGATCCGCTTTTTGAAGAAGCCAAAGCTTTGGTCATTGAGACCCAGAAAGCTAGTGCGTCCATGATTCAGCGTCGTTTATCAGTTGGATTTAACCGTGCGACCCGCCTTATGGAAGAACTCGAAATGGCAGGTGTCATTGGTCCAGCTGAAGGTACCAAACCAAGAAAAGTATTGCAACAATAAAAAAATAGCTTCTTTCCAAGTTTGGAAGGAAGCTATTTTACTGGCTATTGATTGGTATTATTTTCTGAATTTGGAGTATTGGACTGTTTTTCATTTTCAGTAGTAGATTTACTTGGAGCAGGAGTAGTAGATTCCTGAGTTGCTGCTTTCTGCTCTTCTTTTTTCTCTTCCTTGACGCTGGATTTTGGTGTTTCTTCTTGTTGTGGTTTTTCTTGAGAAGTGTTATTTTCCTTATTAGGACTAGTGTTTTCCTGAGGGGATTCCTTTTGAATTTCTTTGACAATTGTTGTCGTCTGGCTTGTCGTAGGTTCTTTTTTAGTATTTTTGTTATTATCCAAGGCGTTCATGATAGTGATACTTGCGGTAATTAAGCCGAGAATACTACCGATAGTAGCAACGGTTTTTTGAAAGACCGTAAAGCCTTTTTTGATGTGTTCTGTTTTTGGTTTTGAAGTTCTACGATAATTAGACATACATTCTCTCCTTTAACTAAAATTTATTATACCGCATTTCTTTAAAAAAATCTTAAAAAAAGAGGAATTGCCCTTTCTTGTCGCAAGCTCCGTTTCATGATACAATAGAAGAAGTGATTTTAGAAAGCGTGAGAAAACATGATTTACTTTGATAATTCGGCGACGACTAAGCCTTATCCTGAAGCCCTTGAAACTTATATGCAGGTGGCTTCAAAAATTTTAGGAAATCCATCTAGTCTCCATCGTTTGGGAGACCAGGCAACACGAATCTTAGATGCTTCTCGCCAACAGATTGCAGATTTAATCGGTAAGAAAAGCGATGAAATCTTCTTTACTTCTGGTGGGACAGAAGGAGATAACTGGGTCATCAAGGGTGTGGCCTTTGAAAAGGCTCAGTTTGGAAAGCACATCATCGTATCAGCCATTGAACATCCGGCAGTCAAAGAGTCAGCTCTCTGGTTGAAAAGTCAAGGATTTGAAGTGGATTTTGCTCCAGTTGATGAGAAAGGATTTGTGGATGTTGAGGCGCTAGCAGATTTGATAAGACCTGATACGACCCTCGTTTCCATCATGGCAGTTAACAACGAAATCGGCTCTGTTCAGCCCATTGAGGCTATTTCAGAACTGTTAGCAGACAAGCCGACTATTTCCTTCCATGTTGATGCGGTTCAGGCACTTGCTAAAATTCCGACTGAAAAGTATCTGACAGAACGAGTGGATTTTGCAACTTTCTCTAGTCACAAGTTTCACGGAATTCGAGGGGTTGGATTTGTTTATATCAAGTCTGGCAAGAAGATTACGCCTCTTTTAACTGGTGGTGGTCAGGAGCGTGATTATCGTTCAACAACTGAAAATGTGGCAGGGATTGCAGCGACAGCCAAGGCTCTTCGTTTGTCCATGGAAAAGCTAGATTTCTTTACTGGCAAGACTGGCCAGATGAAGTCAGTAATTCGTCAAGCCCTTCTGGACTATCCAGATATTTTTATCTTCTCAGATGAGGAAGACTTTGCCCCTCATATCCTGACTTTTGGAATCAAGGGTGTTCGTGGTGAAGTCATCGTTCACGCCTTTGAAGACTATGATATTTTCATCTCAACGACCTCTGCTTGTTCGTCCAAGGCAGGGAAACCAGCTGGAACCTTGATAGCTATGGGAGTCGACAAGGATAAGGCCCAGTCAGCTGTGCGTCTTAGCCTAGACCTTGAAAATGATATGAGTCAGGTCGAGCAGTTTTTGACCAAGTTAAAATTGATTTACAATCAAACTAGAAAAGTAAGATAGGAGCATTCATGCAATATTCAGAAATTATGATTCGCTATGGAGAATTGTCAACCAAGGGCAAAAACCGTATGCGTTTCATCAATAAACTTCGCAATAATATTTCAGACGTTTTGTCCATCTATCCCCAAGTTAAGGTAACGGCAGATCGCGACCGTGCCCATGCTTACCTCAATGGAGCAGATTACACAGCAGTAGCAGAATCCCTCAAACAAGTATTTGGTATTCAAAATTTTTCCCCTGTTTATAAGGTTGAAAAATCTGTAGAGGTTCTGAAGTCTGCTGTCCAAGAGATTATGCAGGACATCTACAAGGACGGCATGACTTTTAAAATCTCTAGCAAGCGTAGTGACCACAACTTTGAGTTGGATAGCCGTGAACTCAATCAAACACTTGGAGGGGCTGTATTTGAAGCCATTCCAAACGTACAAGCTCAAATGAAAAGTCCTGATATCAATCTCCAAGTGGAGATTCGTGAAGAAGCAGCCTATCTTTCTTATGAAACCATTCGTGGGGCTGGTGGTTTGCCAGTTGGAACTTCAGGTAAAGGGATGCTTATGTTGTCAGGAGGGATTGACTCACCTGTAGCAGGTTATCTTGCTTTGAAACGTGGAGTGGATATTGAGGCTGTTCATTTTGCCAGCCCACCATACACGAGTCCTGGTGCTCTTAAAAAAGCCCAAGATTTGACCCGTAAATTAACCAAGTTCGGGGGAAATATCCAGTTTATCGAAGTACCTTTCACTGAGATTCAAGAGGAAATCAAGGCTAAGGCGCCAGAGGCTTATTTGATGACTCTAACTCGTCGCTTTATGATGCGGATTACTGACCGTATTCGTGAGGTACGAAATGGTTTAGTTATCATCAATGGGGAGAGTCTAGGTCAAGTAGCCAGCCAAACCCTTGAAAGCATGCAGGCTATTAATGCGGTTACCAACACTCCCATCATCCGTCCAGTTGTGACAATGGATAAGTTGGAAATCATTGACATTGCTCAGGAAATTGATACCTTTGACATTTCAATCCAACCGTTTGAAGACTGCTGTACCATTTTTGCGCCAGATCGTCCGAAAACAAATCCTAAGATTAAGAATGCGGAGCAGTATGAAACTCGCATGGATGTTGAAGGTTTAGTTGAGCGAGCTGTGGCTGGAATCATGATTACTGAGATTACACCGCAGGCTGAAAAAGATGAAGTGGATGACTTGATTGACAATCTTCTCTAATCAGAAAATCCAGAAGAATTTAGAAAAATAAATGAAAAAGTTAGTTTTTAATTCCAAAAACGGAAGCAAAACTAACTTTTTTTCTATAAATGTGATATAATAAAATAAAATTTTGAATATAGAGAGTTTTCTGACAATGAATCAATCCTACTTTTATTTAAAAATGAAAGAACACAAACTCAAGGTTCCTTATACAGGTAAGGAACGCCGTGTACGTGTTCTTTTGCCTAAAGATTATGAGAAAGACACGGATCGTTCCTATCCTGTTGTTTACTTTCATGATGGGCAAAATGTTTTTTATAGCAAGGAGTCTTTCATTGGCCATTCATGGAAGATTATCCCAGCTATTAAGCGTAATCCTGATATCAGTCGCATGATTGTCGTTGCTATTGACAATGATGGTATGGGACGGATGAATGAGTACGCAGCTTGGAAGTTTCAAGAATCTCCTATTCCAGGGCAGCAGTTTGGCGGTAAGGGTGTGGAATATTCTGAGTTTGTCATGGAGGTGGTCAAACCTTTTATTGATGAGACCTACCGTACCAAAGCTGACCGCCAGCATACGGCTATGATTGGGTCTTCACTAGGAGGCAATATTACCCAGTTTATCGGTTTGGAATACCAAGACCAAATTGGTTGTCTAGGGGTCTTTTCATCTGCTAACTGGCTCCACCAAGAAGCCTTTAATCGCTATATTGAACGCAAGAAACTATCGTCTGACCATCGTATCTTTATCTATGTTGGAACAGAAGAAGCAGATGATACAGACAAGACCCTGATGGCTGGTAATATCAAGCAAGCCTATATTGACTCGTCGCTTCGCTATTACCATGATTTGATAGCAGGGGGAGTTCATCTGGATAATCTTGTCCTGAAAGTTCAGTCTGGTGCCATCCATAGTGAAATCCCTTGGTCGGAGAATTTACCAGACTGTCTGAGATTTTTTGCAGAGAAATGGTAAGTTAGGAAAGGAGAAAGCCAATGCATATTGAAAACCTTAGCCACTGGAGTGGTCACCTCAACCGTGAAATGTACCTTAATCGTTATGGACATGCTGGGATTCCAGTTGTGGTCTTTGCTTCATCAGGTGGTAGTCACAACGAATACTATGATTTTGGCATGATTGATGCCTGTGCTTCCTTTATCGAGGAAGGCCGTGTCCAGTTCTTTACCCTATCCAGTGTAGATAGTGAGAGCTGGTTGGCCACTTGGAAAAACGGTCACGACCAAGCGGAGATGCACCGTGCCTACGAACGCTATGTGATTGAGGAGGCCATTCCTTTTATCAAGCATAAGACAGGTTGGTTTGATGGCATGATGACGACAGGTTGCTCGATGGGCGCCTACCATGCTGTCAATTTCTTCCTCCAGCATCCAGATGTCTTTACCAAAGTAATTGCTCTTAGTGGTGTTTACGATGCACGTTTCTTTGTCGGCGATTACTACAATGACGATGCTATTTACCAAAACTCGCCAGTAGATTATATCTGGAACCAGAACGACGGCTGGTTTATTGACCGTTATCGTCAGGCAGAGATTGTGCTTTGTACGGGTCTCGGTGCCTGGGAACAAGACGGTCTACCATCTTTCTACAAGCTCAAAGAAGCCTTTGACCAGAAACAAATTCCAGCCTGGTTTGCTGAATGGGGGCACGATGTCGCCCATGACTGGGAATGGTGGCGCAAACAAATGCCTTATTTCCTTGGCAATCTCTATTTATAAAAGGAGTTACCTATGAATTACCTTGTTATTTCTCCCTACTATCCACAAAACTTTCAACAGTTTACCATCGAACTAGCTAATAAAGGCATCACAGTCTTGGGAATTGGTCAAGAGCCTTATGAGCAATTGGATGAGTCCTTGCGCAATAGCCTGACTGAGTATTTCCGCGTTGATAATCTTGAGAACATAGACGAAGTCAAACGTGCAGTTGCTTTTCTCTTTTATAAACATGGCCCAATTGACCGCATCGAGTCTCACAATGAATATTGGCTTGAGCTAGACGCAGCACTCAGAGAACAATTCAATGTTTTTGGTGCCAAACCAGAAGACCTTAAAAAGACTAAATTTAAGTCTGAAATGAAGAAACTTTTCAAAAAAGCAGGTGTCCCTGTGGTACCTGGAGCTGTTATCAAGACGGAAGAAGATGTTGATCAAGCTGTGAGAGAAATCGGCCTTCCAATGATTGCAAAACCTGATAATGGAGTGGGAGCAGCCGCGACCTTTAAGCTTGAAACAGAAGACGATATCAATCACTTCAAGCAAGAATGGGACCATTCGACCGTTTATTTCTTTGAAAAATTTGTCACTTCCAGTGAAATCTGTACCTTTGATGGTCTTGTGGATAAGGATGGCAATATCGTCTTTTCAACGACTTTCGATTATGCCCATACACCACTTGATCTCATGATTTATAAGATGGACAATTCCTACTATGTGCTTAAGGATATGGATCCTAAATTACGTAAATATGGAGAGGCAATTGTCAAAGAATTTGGTATGAAAGAACGGTTCTTCCATATTGAGTTTTTCCGCGAAGGGGATGATTACATCGCCATTGAGTACAATAACCGCCCTGCAGGTGGTTTCACTATCGATGTTTATAACTTTGCCCATTCCTTGGACCTCTATCGTGGATATGCATCCATTGTCGCAGGAGAAGAGTTCCCAGCGTCAGAGTTTGAACCTCAGTATTGTTTGGCTACATCACGTCGTGCAAATGCTCATTATGTCTATTCTGAGGAGGACTTGCTTGGCAAATATAGCCATCAGTTCAAGGTTAAAAAAATCATGCCAACGGCCTTTGCGGAACTTCAAGGAGATTACCTTTATATGCTGACAACTCCGAGTCGACAAGAAATGGAGCAAATGATTGCAGATTTCGGACAACGTCAAGAATAAGAACTCTCGGATTAAGGAAATGGATTCCCTTAATCCTTTTGTTTTTTATAATAAATGAAATCGCTTTCTCGTGTATTCTTTTAGAAAACCTGTTGCTAAAAGATATAAAAATTGATAGAATAAGGATTGTCTAAAAAATTTTAAGGAGAATCTATCAAATGGATTTCACATGGGCAATTAAATATGCCACTGAATTTTTGGGAACTGCTATTTTGATCATTCTTGGAAATGGTGCAGTTGCCAACGTTGAACTTAAAGGTACGAAAGGTCACCAAAGTGGCTGGATCGTTATTGCTGTTGGTTACGGTATGGGGGTTATGATTCCAGCTTTGATGTTTGGTAACGTATCAGGTAACCACATTAACCCAGCCTTCACTCTTGGACTTGCGATCAGCGGTCTCTTCCCTTGGGCACAAGTAGCGCCTTATATCATCGCACAAGTTTTGGGTGCTATCTTTGGTCAAGCATTGGTTGTGGCAACACACCGCCCATATTACTTGAAAACTGAAAATCCAAACAACATCTTGGGTACTTTCTCAACCATTTCAAGTTTGGATAATGGTACAAAAGAATCACATTTCGCAGCAACCGTTAATGGTTTTGTAAACGAGTTTATCGGTTCATTTGTTCTGTTCTTTGCAGCTCTTGGATTAACTAAAAACTTCTTTGGTGCTGAGGTTCTTCAATACATGAAACAAATGGCTAGTCAAGCAGGTCAAACAGTTGATTTCTCTGATTTAGCAATTAAAGCTCAAACAGCACCTCATACAGCTTCAGGTCTTGGAATTGCTCACTTGGCACTTGGATTCCTTGTTATGGCCTTGGTAACATCACTTGGTGGACCTACAGGACCTGCCTTGAACCCAGCCCGTGACTTGGGGCCACGTCTCCTTCATGCTTTCCTTCCAAAATCAGTTCTTGGTGAGCACAAAGGTGATTCAAAATGGTGGTACTCTTGGGTACCAGTAGTAGCACCGATCGCAGCAGCAATTGCGGCAGTAGCTATCTTCAAATTCCTTTACCTATAAGAAATTGAAACCGGGGCAATCCTCGGTTTTTTAGATGAAATTTTTACGAAAAATCGGTAAATTTGAGCATAATATCTTGTAAAAAATTCTAAAATCCTTTAAAATAAAAGAGTTGGAGGAATTTATGAATGTAAATCAGATTGTACGGATTATTCCTACTTTAAAAGTTAATAATAGAAAATTAAATGAAACATTTTATATTGAAACCCTTGGCATGAAGGCCTTGTTAGAAGAATCAGCCTTTCTATCACTAGGTGATCAAACAGGTTTAGAAAAGCTGGTTTTAGAAGAAGCTCCCAGTATGCGCACTCGTAAGGTAGAGGGAAGAAAAAAGCTGGCTAGATTGGTTGTCAAGGTGGAAAATCCCTTGGAAATTGAAGGACTCTTATCTAAAACAGATTCGATTCATCGATTATATAAAGGTCAAAATGGCTACGCTTTTGAAATTTACTCTCCAGAAGATGATTTGGTTTTGATTCATGCAGAAGATGATAGAGAAAGTCTAGTAGAAGTAGGAGAAAAACCTGAATTTCAAACAGATTTGGACTCAATTTCTTTAAGTAAATTTGAGATTTCCATGGAATTACACCTCCCAACTGATATCGAAAGTTATTTGGAATCATCTGAAGTTGGGACATCACTTGGTTTTATCCCAGCTGAGGGGCAGGATTTGACTGTGGACAATTCGGTTACTTGGGACTTATCTATGCTCAAGTTCTTGGTCAATGAACTAGATATAGAAAGTCTTCGCCAGAAGTTTGATTCTACCGAATATTTTATTCCTAAGTCTGAAAAATTCTTCCTTGGTAAAGATAGAAATAATGTTGAATTGTGGTTTGAAGAAGTATGAAGTGGACCAAGATTATTAAAAAAATAGAAGAACAAATCGAGGCAGGGATTTATCCCGGAGCCTCTTTTGCGTATTTTAAGGGCAATAAATGGGCGGAGTTCTATTTAGGACAGAGTGACCCGGAGCATGGCTTGGATACTGAGCCAGGACTGGTTTATGACCTAGCTAGTGTCAGCAAGGTTGTTGGGGTTGGTACCGTTTTTACCTTCTTGTGGGAAAAAGGTCAATTAGATATTGACAGACCGGTAACCGATTTTTTACCTGAAAGTGATTATCCAGACATCACTATTCGTCAGCTCTTAACTCACGCTACAGACCTTGATCCGTTTATTCCCAATCGTGATCTTTTAATAGATTCAGAATTAAAGGAAGCGATGTTTCATCTCAATAGACGAAACCAGCCAGCCTTTCTTTATTCGGATGTCCATTTTTTGTTGTTGGGTTTTATCTTGGAAAGAATCTTTAATCAAGATTTGGATGTGATTTTACAAGAACAAGTCTGGAATCTTTGGGGAATGACGGCAACCCAATTTGGACCTGTTGAGCTTGCTGTTCCAACAGTTAGAGGTATCGAGGCAGGTCTGGTACATGATCCCAAGGCTCGCCTCCTAGGCAGACATGCAGGTAGTGCTGGTTTGTTTTCGACTGTAAAGGATTTACAAATCTTTTTAGAACACTATTTAGCAGATGATTTTGCAAGAGATTTGAGTCAAAATTTTTCTCCTTTGGATGACAAGGAACGTTCTTTGGCATGGAATTTGGAAGGAGATTGGCTAGACCATACGGGCTATACAGGTACCTTTATCATGTGGAACCGGCAGAATCAAGAAGCGGTCATTTTCCTATCGAATCGTACCTATGAAAAGGATGAGAGGGCTCAATGGATTGTAGACCGCAATCAAGTGATGGACTTGATTCGCAAAGAAGAGTAAGGAGAGACATGTCAAACAGTTTAAAAGGGACTCTATTAACAGTTGTGGCTGGGATTGCTTGGGGCTTGTCAGGAACGAGTGGCCAATACCTGATGGCACACGGAATTTCGGCTCTAGTCTTGACCAACTTGCGTCTTTTAATCGCTGGTGGAATTCTCATGCTCTTGGCTTATGCTACTGCAAAGGATAAAATGCTGGCCTTTTTAAAGGATAGAAAGAGTTTGCTGTCTCTTCTCATTTTTGCTCTAATTGGTCTCTTCCTCAACCAATTCGCCTATCTAACTGCTATTCAGGAGACCAATGCAGGAACAGCGACTGTGCTTCAGTATGTTTGTCCTGTTGGAATTTTGATTTATAGCTGTATCAAGGATAAGGTGGCACCGACACTGGGAGAGATTGTTTCTATCATATTAGCCATCGGAGGAACCTTCCTGATCGCCACTCATGGACAGTTGGACCAGTTATCCATGACACCTGCAGGCCTGTTTTGGGGTCTCTTTTCTGCACTAACTTATGCACTTTATATCATTTTGCCCATAGCCGTGATTAAGAAGTGGGGGAGTAGTTTGGTTATTGGTGTGGGAATGGTCATAGCAGGTTTGGTCGCCCTTCCTTTTACAGGAGTTCTACAGACTACTATCCCAACAAGTCTTGATTTTCTTCTTGCTTTTGCGGGCATTATTCTTATCGGGACTGTCTTTGCCTATACAGCCTTCTTAAAAGGAGCCAGTTTGATTGGACCGGTCAAGTCAAGCTTGTTGGCTTCAATTGAGCCAATTTCGGCGGTTTTCTTTGCCTTCCTAATTATGAATGAACAATTTTATCCCATTGATTTTCTTGGTATGGCAATGATTTTAATTGCAGTAACTCTGATTTCTTTGAAAGATTTATTGTTAGAGAAATAAACAAAAAATGAAAGTAGATGATAACCACTCTTAAAGAGGGGTTATTTTTACTAGTAAACGTCTTTAAATCTAAATGAATTAATGAAATTTTATAAAAGTTTAAGCCTTTTTTCTTAAAATATTTATATGAGTATAGAATACCTGGAGAAAATATGAATATTTTAAAAAAAATACATCCATCTAAACCTCTAAAATACTTGAGATGGTTTGATATTGTGATTATTACGATCATAATGTTTGGTCAGTTTATAATTCGTTCAACCGAGCTATTTTTAGCAAATACGTTTCCAACGGGTGTATCAAGTACAGTAGGGACAGTTAGACAGGCTGCAAGCGAAGGTGCTGCTTATTTTAGTAATTTTACCCTGCAAGCTATATTACTGACTGTGACCTTACTCTATCTTTTGATTCGAAACTATGATTTTAAACAGCTTCCTATTCGCTGGAATTGGTCCATTATCTTTTGGGTTCCATTTATATTTGCTTTAGTGGGACTGTTTGGAGACTTGGTTACAACTCTCACTGGTAAATATAATTACTTTAATCCAGACCTTTTTGCCTATATAGATTTCACGCAAATAATAGGGAAGTTTTTAGCTCTCAGCCCGATAGCGATTGCCTATGCCTTGCTTAATGGATTTTATGAAGAGTTTTTCTTTCTAGGTTTGTTGACTTCAGTGAAGGAAAAACATAAGTGGTTGGTTTTGCTTTATTCTACTAGTATTCGTATTTCCTTCCACACCTATCAAGGATTAGTATGGGCTTTGGTAATCGGTGTAGTTTATGGCTTATTCTATTATTTCTTATACAAATATAAAATTAAAAATCTCCTTCCATTCTTTCTCATGCATGCTTTAGCAGATATGTTTGGTTCTAGCCTGATCTATCTATTGGTTGCTTGGGGGACTTAAGAATCAGAAAAGAGGCTGGGTAAAAACTCAATTTTAGTAGAAAATGAAGTAAATCTTCCCACAATAAAACGCATAGTATCAAGTTTTTTCAACATCTGATATTATGTGTTTTTGATTTTAAAGCTTTTTGTCCAGTCTCTTTTTAGAAAGAAGAAAAAGGTCTATTTTGAATTTGCAAAGAATGATATAATAGTAGAAATAGTCTAACAGGGAGGAATTATGGAAATTGATAATCGATCAATTCGTCTTGGAGATGAGTTAAAGAAAGAATTGAAATCAGAGAGTCGAGTCAAGATTGCAGCAGCAACCTTTTCTATGTTTGCTTATCAGCAGTTGAAAGAGGAATTGGAGAATATTGAAGAGTTAAAATTTATTTTCACAAATCCGACTTTTATAACAGATGAAACCAAAACAGATTTCCGTGAATATACGATACCCAAAAAAGAACGGGAACAATCGATTTTTGGTGGAAAGTATGAACTGAAATTGATGAATGAGCTGACCCAAAAAGCAATTGCTCGTGAATGTGCTGATTGGATCCGAAGAAAAGCGCAGTTCAAATCGATTAATATTGAAACAGATGAAATGCCAAATGGTATTCGAATTGAAAATTCGGATGATGTAGTGGCAGTAGATCGTTTGAAAAACTTTGATCGCAAAGAATTAGGATATGAAGCTTCTCTATTTAAAATGAGTAGAAACCTCTATCATGCACCACTTAGTTTAAATTATTTAGATGAATTTGATAATCTCTGGGAAGAAGATGATTATTTTCGTGATGTTACAGAAGAGTTTTTGGAGAATTTAAACCTAGCTCACAAAGAACATTCTCCTGAGTTCATTTACTATGTGATGCTATATAATTTATTTAGTGAATTTTTAGAAGATATCAATGAAGATTTTTTACCCAATGAAGGGGTTGGCTATAAAGAAAGTAAAATTTGGGGGCTGTTATATGATTTCCAAAAGGATGCAGTAAAATCTATCATTTCTAAATTAGAAAAATTTAATGGATGTATTCTAGCGGATTCAGTTGGTCTTGGTAAGACTTATACAGCTTTAGCGGTCATGACTTATTATGCTTATCGAGGCAAACGTATTTTAGTACTTTGTCCTAAAAAGTTAGAAAATAACTGGAATATGTATCGTCATGATTATGTAAATAATCCAATTTATGATAGACATTTGCTTTATGACGTGCTTTATCATACAGACCTCAGTAGAGATAAAGGACACTCTAATGGAATTGATCTGTCCTTAAATAATTGGCATACTTATGATTTGGTTGTCATTGATGAGTCCCATAATTTTAGAAATGGAGGCTCTAGCGAAAATGACTTATCTGAGGGGAGAGAAAATCGATACAGCCGTTTAATGAATCGAATCATAAAGTCTGGTGTTCCTACAAAGGTACTCATGCTATCAGCTACACCTGTTAATAATCGCTTTAATGATTTGAAAAATCAAATTGCTCTAGCCTATGAAGGAGATACGGATCAAATTGATAGTAAATTAGAAACAAAATCATCTATAAATGATATTTTCAGAAACGCTCAATCTGCTTATAATAAGTGGGCTGACCTACCTGCAGAAGAGAGAACAACAGATAAACTGTTATCTACATTAGATTTTGATTTCTTTAAAGTACTAGATAGTGTAACGATAGCCAGAAGTAGAAAACATATTCGGGAATTTTATGATAGAGAAGAGATTGGAGAATTTCCACAGCGCTTAAAACCACTTAATTTTGAACCTGATTTAACGGTTTCAAATCTTGGAATTACCTATAAAAAATTATATCACTTACTTGATAAACTTCAGTTGACTATCTATCAACCATCAATACATATTTACCCATCCAAGAGAGCTAAATACGATAAAAGTAAAGAAGGGATAATGGGGAATTTAACTCAGTTTGGCCGTGAGTCTGGTATCAAAAAACTGATGATGATTAACCTGCTCAAACGTTTAGAAAGTTCTGTGGCAGCTTTTCGATATACTTTAATAGACGTTGTAAAAGATTATGTAGAAAAGACCTTAAAGGCTATCGAGGAATATGAATTAACAGGATTGGATCATTTATCTCTTGATTCTCATCTTGATGAAGATGATTTTGATTTGGAAGATAGTAATTTCGAGTTCTCTATTGGTAAGAAAAATCGTATTGCTTTACAAGATATGGATTATCGTAGTTGGAAGGTCGAGTTAGAACAAGATTTTGCAGTATTGACAGAGCTAGAAAATCTAATCAGTAAAATAACGCCACAAGAAGACCAAAAACTTCAGACTCTTTTTACCTTGATAGATGAGAAACTAACAAATCCAATCAATGTTGGCAATAAAAAGTTGATTATTTTCTCTGCATTTGCGACAACAACGAACTACCTTTATAAACATATTAGCCAGTATGTCTTGGATAAGTATGGTCTCTACACTGCTCAGATTTCAGGTACAAAAGGTTTTGCAACAACTTTGGAAACTAAAAATAAAGACCTCAATTCTTTATTAACTTATTTTTCTCCTAAATCAAAATCTCGTGATGTTCTGTTTCCTGGTGATGAGAGTGAGATTGATCTTTTAATTGCAACAGATGTGATTTCCGAAGGTCAAAACTTACAAGATGCAGATATGATGGTCAATTACGATATCCACTGGAATCCTGTCCGTATTGTTCAACGATTTGGTCGTGTGGATCGAATTGGTAGTCAAAATAAATACATTCAATTAGTTAACTTTTGGCCAAATCTTGAGTTAGATGAGTATATCGATCTCAAGTCTAGGGTTGAATCGAGGATGAAAATTTCTGTCTTGACTTCGACAGTAGATGATAATGTTTTATCTAGTGAAGAAATAGAGGATAATAATTACCGAAGAAAACAATTAGAACGTCTTAGAGATGAAGTAGTCGATCTAGAGGAGATGAATGATGGTATTTCCATTATGGATTTAGGATTAGAAGATTATCGTATAGACCTTCTTAAGTATTTGGAAGAACATCCTGAGTTAGAAAAAGTTCCTAGAGGTTTGCAAGCTATTTTACCTGCCTCTAATAAAGAATCAGAAGGTGTCATTTTTGTCCTAAAAAATAAAGATCAGGTAAAAGGAAAAAATAATCAAAATCAGCTTCATCCATATTATATCCTCTACATCAATAGAAATGGAGAACTGCTGTTATCCCCTTCTGAAAGCAAGAAAATATTGGAGCACCTCAGTAGCATTTGTCGAGGGCAAAGTAAACCGTTGAGTAATGTGGTAGATAAGTTCAATCGCCAAACAAAAGATGGTAAAGAAATGGTTGTTTATTCGGAATTGCTTCAAGAGGCAATCGATCAACTAATGGAACATGATCAGATTTCAACGATGGATGCCCTATTTAACTTTGGATCTGTTGATTTGATGAATACTAGCATTGAGGGAATGGATGATTTTGAGCTAATTTGTTTCTTCATATTGATGAAAGGGGATTCTGATGATTAGATTTCCGTCCTATACAGCCTTATCAAAACCTCACATTCTATATCGGCCTCATAAAAAGGGCAATAGTGATTTTTTTGATAACCTTAATGTATCTGCAAAAGACAAGAAAGATTTTAGAGAACAGATTAGAGAAATTCAAATTACTCATCAGATTGATACAAGTACCACTAATATTCCTGCTGGAAAAAAAGTGAAGCAAATCATGGTTTTAGAAATAGAATTCGAACAAATGGATGTTTCCTTAACTTTATTAGAACAGCTAGATATAAGATTAGGGATTTACACAGCTTTTGTATTAAAATATCCACAAGGTAGAGATGAACTTCTTATTCATTATAAAGAGCCTTTGGGTCAAGAAAAGGATGGCAAGCACTTTAAGATTGTCCGTCGCTTTCGGACGAATGATGATGTAAGCATTGGCTTTGAGGGAAATGATTTAGATGATGTTTATGAGAGTCTTGTAAAAGAAACTGGTAAGAAAGAGCTACAAGTTTTAGAAGCAAGTAATCTTAGAAACTCTATTGAACTCAGTGACCAATTAGATAAATTAGATAAGAAGGCACAGCAGCTAAAGAAAAAGATGTATTCTGAAAAATCAATGAGAAAACAAATGGAAATAAAAAGAGACTATCAGGCTACATTGAAAGAAATAGAAGATTTAAAGAAGCAAAATTGATTGTAAATTTTGACAAAGGAAAATCAGAAATTGAGATTAGAGAACTCTTTTGATTTCAACCCCTATTTTTGATAAGATGAAACTGTAATTTATTAAAAATGAAGCATTACAAAGATAGGATAAGCCAACTTAATTTTTTATAAAATTAAAATTACAAAAGCTTGACAAAGCTAAGAAAGGATACTACCATGAGCACAGCACAGCACAGCACAGCACAGCACAGCACAGCAAACAGGTGAAAACTCTGGACTTGAGAAATTAACTCTCACTTCAAAAGATGTTTTTACAGATAATATTTCAAAAATTGGTCAACTTTTTCCTGAAGTTCTGACGGAAAAGAGGGATGGGTACGGCATATTAGGTCCTGCGATTGACTTTGAGAAGCTTAAACAGTTTTTATCAGAGGAAATTGTGGATGGTCGAGAATCCTATGAGTTTACTTGGGTTGGAAAGCGTGAAGCTATTGCAGAAGCTGGGCGACCAACTACCAAAACACTAAGACCAGATCTTGATGAAAGTGTTGACTTTGAAAACAGTGAAAATGTCTTTATTACTGGGGATAATTTAGAAGTTTTAAAAATCTTACAAGAATCCTATCTAGGAAAAATCGATATGATTTATATCGATCCACCCTATAATACAGGGAAAGACTTTGTATACTCTGATAAGTTCCAAAAAACAGATGAAGAGTTGAAGGAAGAGATGGAACTTTTGGATGAAGACGGACGCCAGGTCATTGGGCTTACAAAAAATGAAAAGACTTCGGCCCGTTATCACTCAGACTGGCTCAATATGATGTATCCACGCCTTCGTCTAGCGCGTAATCTCCTCAAAGATTCAGGTGTTATCTTTATCTCTATCGATGATAATGAACAAGCAAATCTGAAGGCTATCTGTGATGAGATTTTTGGGGAGGAGAATTTTGTAGCGAATTTTATTTGGGAAAAGACACAACATTTTGGACGTCAAAAGTTAAATAGTTACAACAATGTTGATTATATACTTTGCTATAGTAAAAATCTTTATCAAGATAGCCAGTTGAAAGAAAGATTAGTTGAAGTCGTTAAAGATGAATTTGAAGATGCTCCACTATATAACAACAGTAATAATGTGAGCATATTAACCTTCCCTGCTAAAACGGTTAAGTTTAATTTGGTAGATGGTGAATACAAACAAACTTTAGATGAAAAATATTATTTACTATCACCAGTAGTAGTGAGAGACGGATGGAATGAAAATGAATTTCAATTAAAATTCAAATCTAGATGGTCTAATAGTACTGTTCAGGATGAAATTAAAAAAGGTACTATTTTCTGGGTTAAGACAGAGAATTTTTCTATCAGGGCAATTTATGCTGATGGAAAATCTGCAACAGAAGCTCCAAGACAATTAATTTTAACCAATCAAAATAATGCTTCTAAAACGCTGTCTCGATTTAATCATAGAGTGGACACTTCAGAAAATGCGACAAGAGAATTAAAAAAATTGTTAAATGGAGACTATTTTTCATTTCCAAAGCCAGTTTCTTTAATCAAATATTTAATTAGTTTAATATATAATAGTAATTCACATATTAATTCGGGATATGTCCTTGATTTCTTCGGTGGTTCTGCTACTACGGCAGACGCAGTTATGCAATTGAATGCGGAAGATGGAGGTAACCGTAAGTTTATCTTGTGTACGTTGGATGAAGCAGTTGCTGAAAAATCTGCTGCTAAAGAAGCAGGTTATGAAACCATTGACCAAATTTCACGTGAGCGGATTCGTCGTGCTGCTGCCAAGATTCAGGAGGAGCATTCTGAATTGATTGGCAAACAAGACTTTGGCTTCAAAGCCTATAAGTTAGATTCTTCTAATTTCAAGGATGTTTTAGCTCATCCTAGTCAGTTTGTTCAAGCCGACTTGTTCGATAGTGTATCTAATATCAAGGAAGGACGTACTGGCCTCGACTTACTTTTCCAAGTGATGCTGACCTGGGGAATGGAACTGTCACTAGCTATTGATTTGGAGAAAGTAGCAGGAGCAGAAATCTATGATGTAGATCAAGGATCACTCATGGCTTGTTTTGAAGATGAAATCTCTGAAGAAGTTATCCGTCATATTGCTCAAGCACAACCACTCCGTGCCGTTTTCCGTGATAGCTCATTTGCCAATTCAGCGGATAAGATTAACGTAAGTGAAATCTTCAAAGAATTATCACCTCATACAAAAGTGAAGGTGGTGTAGGCTATGAGTTTTAATAAAAACGTCAAAAATATCAAAAAGAAGAAAAATAGCAAAAATAGCAATTTTGAGAAGCTTGATGAAATGATTCAAGATGAAATTAGAAAACTAAAAATAGTTAGACGAGCTCGTATTTTGGCTAGTGAACGACTTGGAGGATATGCTAGTAAGTGGGACATGTATTTACTTTTGATGGCTATTTTATCTAGTGCCTTATTAGTTATTTCATTGATAGTTCCAAATGAAGGTTTGATAAAAAAAGTAGTTTCAGGATGTTTTTCTATGTATACAGTTATCATTCAATATTATGTGTCCACATTAAACTATAGAGAACGTGCTTTGAAATTCCATTATCACCATATAGAAATTAATAAACTTAAAGAATCACTTCAATGGTTATCTCTACAAGGTTATAATTTAAAAAAGAAGAATGCTAAATTTAAAGTTATAGTAGAAAAATATAATCTTATTCTTCAGCAACAAGAAAATCATAGTGAGTACGATTATCATAGAGCAAAGTGTAAAGAAATGCGACAGTTAGATTTTAGCATGGATAATATTTTTGTAAATATCCAACCAATTGTTATTATCTTATTTATTCTTAGTTACTTGTTCTTGGGAGGTATTTGCAATGAAACTACAATTTAAAAAACAACAATTTCAGTTGGATGCGGTGAGTGCCATTGCAGATTTATTTCAAGGGCAAGCCAAACATACTGGAGTTCAGTATATGGCGGATCCAGGTCGTCTCAAGTCAGATGAGGTAGATTTGGTTTTAGATGCTTATCGAAATGCACCGATTCAATTGAGTCAAACAAGTATACGAGAAAATGTTCATGCCATGCAAACTCGCTATGGTTTACGTCCTTCTGATAGTCTTTCTATTGATATGATTGCTGGGAGAGAAGCTTATAATTTCTCAATAGAAATGGAGACGGGAACAGGGAAGACTTACACTTATATCCGTACAATTATGGAATTGAACAAACGATATGGCTGGCTTAAGTTCGTCATTGTCGTTCCAAGTGTAGCCATTCGTGAAGGAGTTCTCAAGTCATTACAAATTATGTCAAGTCATTTTCAGATGGAGTATGGGAAGCAACCACGCTATTTTGTCTACGATTCTTCACGTTTAGGTGATCTGGATAGTTTTGCCAATTCGTCTGACCTTCAAATCATGGTCATCAACTCTCAAGCCTTTAATGCAAAAGGCAAAGATGCGCGACGGATTCATTCTGAACAGGAAAGTTTCCGTTGGCGCCGTCCAATTGATGTCTTGGCAGCTATGAATCCGATTATGATTATTGATGAACCTCAGTCTGTTGAAGGGAAACAAACCAAGGAAAGACTAAAAGATTTCAAGCCATTGTTTACGCTACGTTATTCGGCTACCCATAAAGAAAAACATGATATGGTTTATAGATTGGATGCCATGGATGCTTACAATCAAAAATTAGTGAAGAAGATTGCAGTTAAGGCTATTGAGCAAACTGGGACGACTGGGACACAAGGATATCTATATCTACAAGAAATCATTCCACAAAAAACAGGAGCACCCAAAGCAAAAGTTGAGTTTGAAGTAAAAACGCAGTCAGGTGTTAAGAGGAAATTGAAGGTGGTGGAAGAACCCTTTGATTTGTACGCTGAATCAGGGAATTTATCTGCTTATAAAGGAATGACCCTTAGTCACTTTGATGCAAGAGAGAACAAATTTCAAGTTGGCGTGACGCAAGAACTTCATGTCGGTGAAGTGATAGGGGAAGTGGATGAGTCTAGCATCAGAAGAATTCAAATCCGAGAGACTATAAAAAGTCATATTGAAAAAGAAAGTAAACTGTACAATCGAAGAATTAAAGTATTATCCTTATTTTTCATCGATGAAGTGGCCAAGTATAAGCAATATGATGAACATAATGATGCCTATAATGGAGAATACGCTCAGATTTTTGAAGAAGAATACCGAAATCAAGTAAACCAGTTTATCCGAACACAGGAACCAACTCCTTATCGTAGGTATTTGGAGGCTAATCTTGAGGGAAATTCAGTTCATGCTGGTTACTTTTCGGTAGATAAAGTGAAGAAGTCAGATAAGACCATTTTTGTGGATTATAAATCTGCTAGTGAAAAGAAGAACAATCTTTCAAATGACATTGATGCCTATGACTTGATTATGAAGGACAAGGAGCGTTTATTGAGCTTTGAAGAGCCAGTTCGTTTCCTATTTTCTCACTCAGCTCTAAAAGAGGGATGGGATAATCCTAATGTCTTTCAAATCTGTACGCTGAAGCAATCTTCAGCAGAGACTCGAAAACGTCAAGAAATCGGTCGTGGTATGCGTTTAGCAGTTGACCAAAATGGAATTCGTCAGGATTTTGAACTCTTAGGAAATGATGTTCATGAAATCAATAAACTGACAGTAATTGCAAATGAAAGTTATGATCAATTTGCTCGGAGTCTACAAGAAGAAATCAAAGAACTCTTAGCGGATCGTCCTGCAAAAGTGGATGTTACTCTCTTTACGAATAAAGTTCTAACGAATCCAGAAGGACAAACAATACGTATTACCAAGGAACAAGCAGATTCGATTCATTTTGATTTGATCCGACAAGGCTATATAGACCGTGAAGGACAATTAACCACAGAATATTTTACTGCAAAAGAAAATCATCAGTTACAACTGTCTGAAACACTAGCAGGTTATGAGGATAAACTGGTAGAGATATTGGAGAGCGTTTATCATGCTGGACAGTATGAAATTGAAAATGCCAATCATTCAGTCATTCAATTCTCAAATGAGATCAATCAAGAAAATATTGCCCGAAAAGAATTTTTAAATCTCTGGAAGCAAATCAATCGAAAGACCAGTTACCAAGTAGAGTTTGATGATGCGGAATTGGTAAAACATTCTGTTGACTATATCAATGAGAAATTAGTCGTTAGCAAACCAAGCTTTCATATAACTCAAGCAAGCGCTACTGAAATGAGTAAGGAAGAAGGTCTCCATCTGACAGTGGCTGAGAATGATCGTCAGCAAGAATATCTAACGGATTCGCAGATTATGACCAAATATGATCTACTAGGGGAGATTGCTGATCAGACAGGATTAACACGTAGGTTGGTTGCAGAAATATTAAGTAAAATCTATGTCTACCAATTTGACAAGTTTAAACAGAATCCAGAAGAGTTTATTCTTAAGGTTTCAAAACTCATTAATGAACAAAAAGCAAGCCAAATTATCAAGCATATCCAGTATAATGTGCTAAATGAAGAGTATGATATGGACTTGTTTTATGACAATCCTGAAACTGCTAACAGATCAGATGATCACTTACTTGAATCCAAAAAAGGAATTTACAATTTTGTAAAAGTTGATTCAAATACGGAGAAGACCTTTAAAGAATCTTTGGAACAATACGAGGATGTTCGCGTTTATGTGAAGTTACCAGGGAAGTTCAGTATTGCGACTCCACTTGGAAACTACAACCCTGACTGGGCAATCGCCTTCCGTGAAGGAAGTGTCAAGCATATCTATTTTGTTGCAGAAACAAAAGGCTCTATGTCTAGTCTTCAATTAAAGCAAGCTGAGCAAGCAAAAATTGCATGTGCGCGTGCTCACTTTAAAGCATTAGCACAAGCTGGATTGATTAATGACCAGCACATCTATGATGTGGTTTCTAGCTATGAGGAATTATTAAATATTGTAAGATAGGGAGGAAAAAGAAATGGAATTTGTTGTATATCGTAAGGGAAGAGAAGTAGCTGTTTTTCAACGTAGGAGTGATGCAGAGAGATATGTGCGCTCTAAAACTGGATTTTTCGGTGAACCAGATGCTTACTATCAGATTGAACAAAGAGGTTGTTATTTGACAGAAGCAGCTGTAACTTACAAGGGATTGGCAGATGACTGTGATGAATTGATGACTTTGCGAAAATTCAGGGATTCTTATCTAGCTTTTCAAGATGGTGGTCAGGAGGAAATTGAATCCTACTATAAGATGGCTCCTAAGATTGTTGCCAAGTTAGAAGAACATCCAAATCGAGAGGAAATACTAGATTCTATCTGGTCAGAACTTGTCTTACCTTGTGTTGCCTTGATTAAAACAGGAGAGAATCAAGCTTGCCATCAATTGTATAAAACATATACACTAGAATTGTCTCAAAAAGTGGTCCAATAAAACGAGTAAAGTATAGCAACAGAGTTCGGGTCCTCGCTAACTTGTATAGTGAAGAGGTCCCCTATTCTATTTAGAGCCTCAATACCAAAATAAACGTATCAAGCTAAACACAAATGGCACTTATTTAGAGGATTTTGAGGATTGGGATGATACTCTCACAAAAGAGGTTAATTTTATGGAATGGCTTAGCCAAATGGTAGGAGTATAAGGGGGTATAATTTCCCCTTGGGATTGAGATAAACACAAAAGAGAAAGAGAGATAAAAAACTAATATGAGAAGAGATGATGGGGATTTATGGTTGTTTAAATTAGTGGGTATTGGTACAGTGTTATTTTTACTATTTATCTATATAGGCTCCAGTTTTGTGACTGTTGGGATTGATAACGATAAAGGGGCTAAAATAGCACAAACAGAAAGAGCAGTAAAACAAGAAAGTGAGTTACGTACAGATTTACGTGACAGTGTTATTTTAGGTAAATTCTGGAATAGTAAAGGTCACTTTGTGGTAGTATATGATGAGGAAACAAAAGTTGCTAAGATTTACCCAGTGAAGGAAAAGGAATGGGGTGAGTATAGAGTAGGGGAACTATATTAAACAGCGTTAGAGGGGATTCACTCACTTCTAAGTATCAAAAAAATGAGCACTTCCGTAGTTGGAAATGCTCGTTTTTTAATATGCTTAGACTTTTAGTCTTTATTTTCATATGGTAAAATCAAGTTCAAGATGATTCCTGTCATGGCTGATAGGGCAGTACCTGAAAGGGTAACTGGACCAAGTTTAAGGATAGCTCCTCCAAGTCCAAGTACCAACATAGCACTTGCGATGATTAGGTTACGCATTTGAGCGAAATCAACACGTTCTTTGATCAAGACTTTCAAACCGTTGCTGGCGATAACCCCATAGAGAAGGATTGACATACCACCAAGTACAGCATTTGGAATGGTTGAAATCAAGGCAGTGAATTTACCAAGGAAGCTAAGGGCAATCGCGATAAAGGCAGCGTTACGGATAACTGAGACAGAAGCGATACGAGTCATACCGATAACCCCTGTATTTTCTCCGTAAGTTGTATTTGCTGGTCCACCAAGGAAGGCAGAAACAGAAGTTGCGATACCGTCACCAAGAAGAGTACGGTGAAGACCTGGTTCTTTCAAGAATTGACGGCCACAGATTTGACCCAAAACAGTATGGTCTCCGATATGTTCAGAAATTGTTACAATAGCGATTGGCAAGATGGCGATGGTTTCTGGACCAAAGTAAAGATTGTATTCTTTAAAGGCACCACCTGTGCTAAATGGCAAGTAGAAACCAGGAATTTCGAACCAGTTGGCTTTAAGAACTGGTGTAAAGTCAACCAAACCAAGAGTTAGTGCGAAGAGGTAACCACCGATAATGGCAAAGAGGAATGGAATGATTCGTAGGAAGCCTTTTCCCTTTGTATTGATAAAGGCAGCAATTAGGAAAGTAACAACCGCTACAAGAGCATTTTTCCAGTTTCCATCAGCTACAAGACCAGCATTGGTAACAGCTGAACCTGCAAGTCCAAGACCGATAACGATAATCATAGGTCCGATGATGATTGGTGGCAAGAGTTTATCAATCCATTTTGTACCCGCAAAACGAACACTTGCAGCCACAAGGACATAGATAAAACCTGTAAGGATAACCCCTGTTTGGGCAGCAGATACATCACCACCCATTTCTTTCATAGCAAGCGACATTGCTGTGATAAAGGCAAATGAAGAACCTAGATAAACTGGAACTTTAAAACCAGTTGAAATCATGTAGATGAGTGTTCCAACACCTGAAGCAAAAAGGGCAACAGATACAGGCATTCCCAAAATCAAGGGTACCAAGATGGTCGCACCAAACATGGCGAAAACGTGTTGGAAACTAAGGAGAATTCCTTTTCCAGCCGAAGGACGTTGGTCAACGTCTAGTAACAAATCAACAGTTGATTCTTGTTTCATATAAACCTCACTTTTGGGCATCAAAAAAGAGCCCATTATTTTACAGCAATAGGCCCTCAGAGTAAGACTTCTCTAAAATCTAGATTTTAAAGAGTTTTAAATATTTCTGCGTCTTCGTCACCTCACGGGATGACATTAAAAACCTTTGCTTAGGATAGTATAGCAGAAAAAAATGATTTTGTAAATCATTTTTTCCCGAGCCCGAAAATAAGAGAGCGAGGTTGATTTTGTAAATCATTTTTTCCCGAGCCTAAAAATAAAAGAGCGAGGCTGACTTTGTAAATATTTTTTTACTAAAAAAATTAAAGTGGGCGTTTATTGGGCATGCCAGCCTTACGTGGATATTTATTTGGTGTTTCTTTTTTCTTTTCCACCACTGAGATATAACGCGAATCTCCATTAGGTAGAGCGTAGCTGAGATTGTCTTCGACCTTACTAAAAAGGAGGTTGAGGGCATTCTTAGCTTCTAATAATTCCTCAGGCGCATTGCTGGCCTTGAGAGCCAATAGTTTTCCGCCAACTTTAAGGTAGGGAATAGTCAATTCAGACAAGACCTGCATACGGGCAACCGCACGAGCTGTTACAAAATCATATTGAGCACGGAAGTTTTTATCTTGTGCAAAATCTTCGGCACGTCCATGGTGGAAATGAACTCCGTTCAAATCCAGTTCTTGAGTCAACAGTTGGAGGAAGTTGATGCGCTTGTTGAGAGAATCAATGATGGTCACATCTAGCTGAGGATAGAGGATTTTCATAGGTAGACTAGGAAATCCTGCCCCGGCTCCAATATCAAGAAGTTTGATAGTTTCATTGGGAATCAAACCTTGAAGAATGGGTGCAATCGAATCGTAAAAATGTTTGAGATAAACTTCATCCTTGTCTGTAATAGCTGTTAGATTGATTTTTTCATTCCACTCGACCAAGAGTTCAAAATAACGTTCAAATTGTTTTTTTTGCTGGTCAGAAAGTGAAAGATTTTGCTCGGCAAGCAAGTTGTAAAATGTTTCTGGTTTCATAGTTTTTTCCTTCTTTAGTATCATCTTATTTTACCACAATCATTAAAAATTTGATATACTGGTACTAATCTAAAAGCAGAAAGGACTTATATAATGACTTGGATTATTCTTGGAGTTTTAGCTCTTATTGTGATTTTTGTGATTGTTAGCTATAACGGTTTGGTTAAGAATCGTATGCAAACAAAGGAGGCTTGGAGTCAGATTGATGTTCAGTTGAAACGTCGAAATGATCTCTTGCCAAACTTGATTGAGACTGTAAAAGGTTATGCTAAATATGAAGGTTCTACCCTTGAAAAGGTGGCAGAACTTCGCAATCAAGTTGCTGCAGCGACTTCACCAGCAGAAGCTATGAAAGCTAGTGATGCCCTCACTCGTCAAGTTTCAGGTATTTTTGCAGTTGCAGAAAGCTATCCAGATTTGAAAGCTAGTGCAAACTTTGTTAAATTGCAAGAGGAGTTGACAAATACAGAAAATAAAATTTCTTACTCTCGTCAACTCTACAACAGTGTTGTCAGCAACTACAATGTAAAATTAGAAACTTTCCCAAGCAATATTATTGCTGGAATGTTTGGATTTAAAGCAGCAGATTTCCTTCAAACACCAGAAGAGGAAAAGGCAGTTCCTAAGGTTGATTTTAGCGGTTTAGGTGACTAAGATGTTGTTTGATCAAATTGCAAGCAATAAACGAAAAACGTGGATTTTGTTGCTGGTATTTTTCCTACTCTTAGCTCTTGTTGGTTATGCGGTTGGTTATATCTTTATGAGATCTGGACTTGGTGGCTTGGTTATCGCGCTGATTATCGGCTTTATCTATGCCTTGTCCATGATTTTTCAATCCACAGAGATTGTCATGTCCATGAATGGAGCGCGTGAGGTGGATGAACAAACGGCACCAGACCTCTACCATGTAGTAGAAGATATGGCTATGGTGGCTCAGATTCCTATGCCACGTGTTTTCATCATTGATGATCCAGCCTTAAATGCCTTTGCGACAGGTTCTAACCCCCAAAATGCGGCGGTTGCTGCGACGTCAGGTCTCCTAGCTATCATGAATCGTGAAGAACTAGAAGCTGTTATGGGACATGAAGTCAGTCATATTCGTAATTACGATATCCGCATTTCGACTATTGCTGTTGCCCTTGCTAGTGCTATCACCATGCTTTCTAGTATGGCAGGTCGTATGATGTGGTGGGGTGGAGCAGGTCGCAGACGAAGTGACGATGATAGAGATGGAAATGGTCTTGAAATCATTATGCTAGTGGTTTCCCTACTAGCTATTGTGCTGGCACCTCTCGCCGCAACCTTGGTGCAACTAGCCATTTCTCGTCAGAGGGAATTCCTAGCTGATGCTTCCAGCGTCGAGTTGACTCGCAATCCTCAAGGAATGATTAATGCTCTACGTAAGTTGGATAATAGTAAACCGATGAGTCGTCCTGTAGATGATGCCAGCAGTGCACTTTATATCAATGATCCCAAGAAAGGGGGAGGGTTCCAAAAACTCTTTTATACCCACCCACCTATCTCAGAACGGATTGAACGTTTAAAACATATGTAAAATGAAGGCTGGGAAAAAGTCTTTAAAATCTTAAAAACGCATAATATCAGGTGTGCAAAAACTTGATATTATGCGTTTTATTATGGGAAGATTTACTTTCTCTTCTCCTAAAATTGTGTTTTTGCCCCACCTATCTGCTATGTTGCAAATTTATAAATCGTCTAAATTAACTATCTCCAAACCGTGTTCTGTCAAGCGATAGATAGTCGAACAGACCTCTTTTAAGAAACGCCTGTCATGCGAAACAGTGATGAGACCGCCTGGATAGGTTGCAAAGAGTTTTCTGATTTCAGGTTGAGAAGTTGGAGAAAAGTTTCGTGTGGGTTCATCCAGAAGGAGAAAGTTTGGTTTGCGCAGGACTAAATCCAAAAGCAGGAGTTTTCCCTGTTGCCCGCCAGATAAGGAGCGAATTTGATGTTGCATTTCTGGATAACTGAAATTGAGACTTGCTAAGTGAGATTGGATTTTCTGCAGTTCCTCTTTTTCCCCAGTTTTGCTGAGGTAGACGATTGGGGATAAATCCAATTGTAGTTTTTTGTGGTAATCTTGTGGCATAACACCAAGTGAAATCTCTCTTTTTTGACTTAGCAGTTGTTGCAACTTTGCTAACAGAGTTGATTTCCCCATACCATTTGGGCCGATGATACCGATTTTTTCTTGTCCACGGACAGTTAGTTGTAGTTTTTGAACCAAAACTCGGTCGCCAATGGCCAAATTTTCCTTTTCCAGTTGGATTAAGACTTTAGAAACCGGTAATGGCTGTATATCTGAGAAAAAAAGTCTAATTTCTTCCTCTTCAAGTGGTTTTTGGGTTATAGATTGAGCTGTCTTTTCAAAGCGTTTTTCTTGAGAGAGAACATTTTTCATCTTTTTAGCCAATAGGCGACCGGCAGTACTGTCTTTGGTAGCTCGAAGCGCAGTTTCTACATTTTGCTTGACTCGCCGGTGTTTTTCCATGGTTTTATCGTAGACTCTCTGGTCGTTAGCAGCTTGCTGGCTTTGTCTGGCAAAATTAGCCTTTCTCTGCTCACTATAGCGATCATAGTCTAAATGCTCTACTAGTGTTTCTGCTTCTTTCCGGTGCTTGACCAGTCGCAAGTGGACAATGGTATCAGCCGTTTCAGAAAGAAAGTCTTCATCATGAGAAATGAAAATAACGGTTTGTCGAATCTTTCGAATCTGACCTTTTAGCCAATCAACTGTTTCAAGGTCTAGGTCATTTGAAGGTTCATCTAAAAATAGAATCTCAAAGGGTTTGGCTAACTCATGGATGAGCTGAATTTTCAAAGCTTCGCCACCTGATAGACTGCCAATTTCTTGGTTGATAGCGAAACGATCGCTATCAAAATGCAATTCCTCAGCTAAACGATAGAGGGCACTGTAGTCTAAATCAATAGAATCTAAAAAGAAGTAGTCGTGTAGAGTTTTCTTTTTCAGCTTCTCGGGGAGTTTTTGAGGAATGTAAGCTAGTGATTGATAATCAGATTGAATGTCACCCCTGATAGTGAAATCAGGCAATGCTTCTCCCATTAAAGCTCGCAGCAAGGTCGATTTGCCATTTCCTTCTTCACCAATAATAGCTACCTTTTCTCCGTCTTGTATGGTCATGTTTAAGTCAGAGACAAGGTCTCGTAAATCTTTGTTTTGAGTGATGGTCAGATGATTGATTTTTATCATATTGTCGCCCTTTCTAGAATGTCCATAGTGCATAACAAAAAGCTCTACTTTATCTAGTAGAGCCCAAAGTCACTGTCAGAAACGCTATTATCCATGTCGAAAATCCTGTCAAACTAGGGTTGTCTACCCCTATCCAACCCAAGAGGAGCAGATGGTTAGCTTTCTAGTTTTTTGATTTTCAAAGAGGATAAAGTACCAGAAGATCTAGTACAAAAAGAGCACACAAAAAGAGACAAAAACAAGATCTACTAAATAAAGTTTCTTTACTTGATAGACTTAGTTGTTCATGTCTCCCTTACCTCCGAGTATTAGTATCTTTATCCTATACCTTTAAGGAAATTTTGTCAACAGAAAACTGGAAATTCTATGCTCTAAAATCCGAAAACAGGTCCATAAAGAGTTAGTACGTGTTTGATATGCTCGTAATGGAATTTGTCGTAGTTTCGCCAAGCGCAGCGTGCTTGATCGTTTAGTTTTAGGCTACCAAGACCAATCAGAAGACTGGTACGTTGGTAAAATTTCTCAAGATCTATTAAGATACTGTTGTCCAACTTTTCCGCTTTTTTGAGCTCTTGCAGAGTAGTATTTAGTAGCTCTTGCAGTCGAATATCATCTGCCCTACCCTGTTTGCAGCTTTGGAAACTTTTTTTTAACTCGGATAGGAGTTGGGTTGCATTAGTAATGAGTTCTTTGTCTTCCATGTGAGCATCCTCCTTGCTCTGATGTATTATTGCCTATAGTATAGCACTAAAAAACAAAAATGTCATAGTAAATATGTTAAAAAAATCGAATTTTAATTATAAAGTTTGCTGTGCTGATTTGTAGGATTTTCATGGTATAATCAAGAGAGTAAATCTTTATGGAGGAAGTATGAAATTAAATATTCAAGAAATTCGTAAGCAGTCTGAAGGCTTGCATTTTGAACAAACGTTAGACCTAGCCGCAGACCTGCGTGCACGTAATCAAGAAATTTTAGATGTAAAAGATATCCTTGCAGTTGGGAAGGTTCAATACGAAGATCGTATGTATTTCTTAGATTATCAATTATCTTATACCATTGTTCTTGCTTCAAGTCGCAGTATGGAGCCAGTTGAGTTAGTTGAATCTTATCCAGTAACGGAAGTTTTCATGGAAGGGGCAACTAATCTGCTAGATCAAGAAGTTTTAGATGATGATTTGGTCCTGCCTATCGAAAATGGAGAACTTAATCTTGCTGAGAGCGTGTCAGACAATATCCTACTAAACATTCCTATCAAGGTCTTGACGGCTGAAGAAGAAGCGGGTCAAGGATTTGTTTCAGGAAATGACTGGCAAATCATGACAGAAGAAGAATACCAAGCTCAACAAGCCGTTAAGAAAGAAGAAAACAGTCCTTTTGCTGGCCTACAAGGACTATTTGATGGAGACGAATAATGGTCTTGTCAAAAAAACGAGCACGAAAAGTGCTAGAAGAAATCATTGCTCTCTTTCCAGATGCCAAGCCCAGTCTTGATTTTACCAATCATTTTGAACTCTTGGTTGCGGTCATGTTGTCAGCCCAGACAACGGATGCAGCGGTAAATAAGGCCACTCCAGATCTCTTTGCTGCCTTTCCAACGCCACAAGCCATGTCTGTTGCAACAGAAAGTGAAATTGCCTCACACATTTCTCGCCTAGGACTGTATCGAAATAAGGCTAAATTCCTTAAAAAATGTGCCCAACAGTTACTAGAAGATTTTGATGGTCAAGTCCCTCAAACACGAGAGGAATTGGAGAGTTTGGCAGGTGTTGGTCGCAAGACAGCCAATGTTGTCATGAGTGTAGGCTTTGGAATTCCAGCTTTTGCAGTGGATACTCATGTAGAGCGTATATGTAAACACCACGATATCGTCAAAAAGTCAGCGACACCACTTGAGGTGGAAAAGCGGGTCATGGATATCTTACCACCGGAGCAGTGGTTAGCAGCCCATCAGGCAATGATTTATTTTGGACGAGCCATTTGTCATCCTAAAAATCCAGAGTGTGATCAGTACCCACAGTTATATGACTTTAGCAATTTATAAGCAATTTATAAGATGGGGTTTCAAAAGTTTTTGCTTGATTTTAGGATTGCTTTGTGCTATAGTAATTGATAACTAAATATTCCTTTAAACCTGTCCCGTGAGGCAGGCAAGGAGAACGATTAAGTAGTAGGGTGAAGTCTATACTGTTTGCAGTAGGGCTCGCTTGGCTATACATTTCAAGTCTCCTTGTTTAAGGAGACTTTTCTTTTTGGAGGTTTGTCATGAAGGCAAAAGAAGTTGTAGACGAATTGACTGTCAAACGAGCGATTACGCGTATTACTTATGAGATTATCGAACGCAACAAAGATTTGAATAAGATTGTCTTGGCTGGTATTAAAACTCGTGGTGTCTTTATTGCCCACCGTATCCAGGAACGTTTGGAGCAGTTAGAAAATCTTTCAGTTCCTGTTGTAGAATTGGATACCAAACCTTTCCGTGATGATGTTAAAAGTGGAGAAGATACTTCTTTGGTTTCTGTCGATGTGACAGACCGCGAAGTTATCTTGGTGGATGATGTGCTCTATACAGGTCGTACCATACGTGCTGCTATTGATAATATTGTCGGTCATGGCCGTCCTGCGCGCGTGAGTTTAGCTGTTCTAGTCGATCGTGGACATAGAGAATTGCCAATCCGTCCAGATTACGTTGGAAAGAATATCCCAACCAGTCGTTCTGAAGAAATCATCGTAGAGATGGCAGAACTTGATGGCCAAGACAGAGTTCTGATTACTGAAGAAGCTTAGAAAGCTAAAGGAGTAGCCATGTCAGAAAATCAACAAGCATTGAACCATGTGGTGTCCATGGAAGACCTCACTGTCGATCAAGTCATGAAATTGATCAAGCGAGGAATTGAGTTTAAAAACGGAGCTCAGCTTCCCTATGAGGACCATCCGATTGTTTCCAATCTTTTCTTTGAGGATTCTACACGGACGCATAAGTCCTTTGAAGTGGCAGAGATTAAATTGGGATTGGAACGACTTGACTTTGATGTCAAGACTAGTTCGGTTAATAAGGGTGAGACACTTTATGATACCATTTTGACTTTGTCTGCTTTAGGAGTGGATGTCTGTGTGATTCGCCATCCTGAGGTTGACTACTACAGAGAGTTAATTGCAAGTCCAACGATTACGACTTCCATTATCAATGGTGGAGATGGTTCGGGCCAACACCCTAGCCAGAGCTTGCTTGATTTGATGACTATTTATGAGGAATTTGGTCACTTTGATGGTCTTAAGGTTGCTATTGCAGGTGACTTGGACCACTCACGCGTTGCTAAATCCAATATGCAGATTTTGAAACGCTTGGGAGCTGAACTATACTTTGCTGGACCTGAGGAATGGAGAAGTCAAGAGTTTGCAGACTATGGGCAGTTTGTAACTATTGATGAAATCATTGATCAGGTGGATGTCATGATGTTTCTCCGTGTGCAACATGAACGCCATGATAGTGGAGCTGTCTTTTCCAAAGAAGACTACCATGCCCAACATGGCTTGACTCAAGAACGTTATGACCGTTTGAAAGAAACAGCAATCCTCATGCACCCAGCTCCAGTCAACCGTGATGTAGAAATCGCAGACCACTTGGTTGAAGCACCAAAATCACGGATTGTCCAACAAATGACCAATGGTGTATTTGTTCGAATGGCAATCTTAGAATCCGTACTGGCGAGTAGAAACGCCAACTAAAACACAAGACGTTAAAAGACTCCAGTGAGCGTCCACGAGAGGTGAAAATATGACAAAAAGACTTCTAGTACTAGAAGATGGCACAGTTTTTGAAGGCAAGGCCTTCGGAGCAGATATTGATGTAACAGGCGAAATCGTCTTTAATACAGGGATGACCGGCTATCAAGAATCCATTACAGACCAGTCTTACAATGGACAGATCTTGACCTTTACTTATCCTTTGGTAGGAAATTATGGAATTAACCGTGATGATTACGAATCCATTATTCCAACTTGTAAAGGAGTTGTTGTTTTTGAAGAAGCGCGTAGAGCAAGCAACTGGCGCAACCAAATGACCTTGGATGAATTTTTGAAAGCCAAGAAAATTCCGGGTATTTCAGGGATTGATACACGTGCTCTTACCAAGATTATCCGTAAGCATGGTACGATGCGTGCAACCTTGACCCATGTTGGGGACAGCATGGACCATGTGACTGACCAGCTCCAAGCAACAGTCTTGCCGACAGATAATATCAAGCAGGTTTCTACTAAAACATCCTATCCAGCTCCAGGAGTTGGCTTGAGCGTGGTGTTAGTGGACTTTGGTCTCAAGCACTCAATTCTACGTGAACTTTCTAAGCGTAATTGTAACGTGACGGTTGTTCCTTATTCGACAACGGCAGAAGAAATTCTCCATCTCAATCCTGACGGAGTTATGTTGTCAAACGGTCCAGGTAACCCAGAAGATGTTCCACAGGCACTCGATATGATTCGAGGCGTGCAAGGAAAGATTCCAATCTTTGGTATTTGTATGGGGCACCAACTCTTTGCAATGGCAAACGGGGCAAAGACTTACAAGATGAAGTTTGGTCACCGTGGATTCAACCATGCGGTACGTGAAATTGCAACAGGACGCGTAGACTTCACCAGCCAGAATCATGGTTATGCAGTCAGTCGTGAGGATTTGCCAGAGCACTTGATTATTACCCACGAAGAAATCAATGACAAATCAGTTGAAGGAGTTCGCCACAGATACCAACCTGCTTTCTCTGTTCAATACCACCCAGACGCAGCCCCTGGTCCACACGATGCAAGCTACCTATTTGACGAGTTTATCGAGATGATGGAAGCTTTTAAACAATCAAACTAAGAACGAGTAAAAGCTCGTCGGAGAATTTATTTAATGTCAACCCGAGAGTTGCCGAATAGAAAGGAGAAGATACATTGTTCGCGGAAGTGAACACGCCCTAAGAACTGTGTGAAAAAGATAAACATCGTCTTGACGCTGAAGGCGTCTGCACCGAATTTCCTATTTCCACTGTGTTCTTTACGGGCTTTGTATCATAAACTATGCCTAAACGTACTGATATTCAAAAAATTATGGTGATTGGTTCTGGTCCGATTATTATTGGCCAAGCTGCTGAGTTTGACTACGCTGGGACCCAGGCTTGCTTGTCGTTGAAAGAGGAAGGTTATGAGGTTGTTTTGGTTAACTCAAACCCTGCAACCATCATGACGGACAAGGAGATTGCTGATAAGGTTTATATTGAACCGATTACACTTGAGTTTGTGACACGTATTCTTCGTAAGGAACGTCCAGATGCCTTACTTCCAACCCTTGGTGGGCAAACTGGTCTTAATATGGCCATGGAATTGTCTAAAAATGGTATCCTCGATGAGCTTGGTGTTGAACTTCTGGGAACTAAATTATCTGCCATTGATCAAGCGGAGGACCGTGACCTCTTTAAACAATTGATGGAAGAATTGGAGCAACCAATTCCAGAATCTGAAATTGTCAACACTGTCGAAGAAGCTGTTGCCTTTGCAGCGACAATTGGTTACCCAGTCATCGTTCGTCCAGCCTTTACCCTAGGTGGTACTGGTGGTGGTATGTGTGCCAATGAGGAAGAATTGCGTGAAATCGCTGAAAATGGATTAAAATTGTCACCTGTTACCCAATGTTTGATTGAGCGTTCTATTGCAGGTTTCAAGGAAATCGAATACGAAGTGATGCGTGACTCAGCAGACAATGCTTTGGTTGTTTGTAACATGGAAAACTTTGACCCAGTCGGGATTCACACAGGGGATTCCATTGTATTTGCCCCTGCGCAAACCATGTCAGACTATGAAAACCAAATGCTACGTGACGCGAGCTTGAGCATCATTCGTGCCCTCAAGATTGAAGGTGGATGTAACGTTCAGCTAGCCCTTGATCCACACAGCTTCAAGTACTATGTCATCGAAGTAAACCCTCGTGTGTCGCGTTCTTCAGCCCTTGCTTCTAAGGCTACAGGTTACCCAATTGCTAAGTTGGCTGCAAAGATTGCAGTAGGTTTGACCTTGGATGAAGTTATCAACCCAGTTACAGGTTCAACCTATGCCATGTTTGAGCCTGCCCTTGACTACGTTGTTGCTAAGATTCCACGTTTCCCATTTGACAAGTTTGAAAAGGGTGAGCGCCGTCTTGGTACTCAGATGAAGGCCACTGGAGAAGTCATGGCAATCGGTCGTAACATTGAAGAATCTCTTCTTAAGGCTTGCCGCTCCCTTGAAATTGGGGTGCACCACAATGAAATGCCTGAGCTTGCAGCAGTTTCTGATGATGCCTTGATTGAAAAAGTTGTCAAAGCCCAAGATGACCGTCTCTTCTACGTATCAGAAGCCATTCGTCGTGGTTATACACCAGAAGAAATTGCTGAATTGACTAAGATTGATATCTTCTATCTTGATAAACTCTTACATATCTTTGAAATCGAGCAAGAACTGGGAGCACATCCACTAGATTTAGACGTTTTGAAAACTGCCAAACTGAATGGCTTCTCAGACCGTAAGATTGCTGAACTCTGGGAAACGACAGCTGACCAAGTTCGTCAACTTCGTTTGGAAAACAAGATTGTCCCAGTCTACAAGATGGTGGATACTTGTGCGGCGGAGTTTGACTCTGAAACACCATATTTCTATTCAACCTATGGTTGGGAAAATGAGTCTATCAGATCTGATAAGGAATCTGTACTAGTCCTAGGTTCTGGTCCAATCCGTATCGGTCAAGGGGTTGAGTTTGACTACGCAACTGTTCACTCGGTTAAGGCTATTCAGGCGGCTGGCTATGAAGCCATTATTATGAACTCAAACCCGGAGACAGTTTCAACAGACTTCTCTGTATCTGATAAACTCTACTTTGAACCATTGACTTTTGAAGATGTGATGAATGTCATCGATTTGGAGCAACCAAAAGGTGTTATTGTTCAGTTCGGTGGTCAAACAGCTATCAACCTAGCTGAGCCATTGGCTAAAGCAGGTGTGACTATTCTTGGTACGCAAGTAGCTGACCTAGACCGTGCGGAAGACCGTGACCTCTTCGAGCAAGCTCTAAAAGATTTGGATATTCCACAGCCACCAGGACAAACGGCTACCAATGAAGAAGAAGCAGTTCTTGCAGCTCGCAAGATTGGCTTCCCAGTTCTTGTCCGCCCATCTTATGTACTTGGTGGACGTGCCATGGAAATCGTTGAAAACGAAGAAGACCTTCGTTCTTATATGCGTACTGCGGTTAAGGCAAGTCCAGACCACCCTGTTCTTGTTGACTCTTATATCGTCGGACAAGAGTGTGAAGTCGATGCCATTTCAGACGGACAAAACGTCCTCATCCCTGGTATCATGGAGCATATCGAACGTGCCGGTGTCCACTCAGGTGACTCAATGGCCGTTTATCCACCACAAACCTTGTCGCAAAAGGTGCAAGAAACAATCGCAGACTATACTAAACGCCTAGCAATCGGTCTTAACTGCCTTGGAATGATGAACATCCAGTTTGTCATCAAGGATGAAAAAGTCTATGTTATTGAGGTCAATCCACGTGCTAGCCGTACGGTGCCATTCCTTTCTAAGGTAACTAATATCCCTATGGCTCAAGTAGCAACCAAGCTCATTCTTGGTCAAAAACTTGAAGAACTTGGCTACCAAGATGGACTTTACCCTGAAAGTACCCGCGTTCATATCAAGGCACCTGTCTTCTCCTTTACCAAACTAGCTAAGGTAGACAGCTTACTTGGTCCTGAAATGAAGTCAACAGGTGAAGTTATGGGTTCTGATACGACTTTGGAAAAAGCTCTTTATAAAGCCTTTGAAGCTTCTTACTTACACTTGCCAACTTTTGGTAACGTTGTATTTACCATCGCTGATGATGCCAAAGAAGAAGCCTTGGACTTGGCTCGTCGTTTCCAAAATATTGGCTATGGAATCCTCGCGACAGAAGGGACAGCAGCCTTCTTTGCTAGTCATGGATTGCATGCCCAACCTGTTGGTAAGATTGGTGATGACGATAAGGATATTCCAAGTTTTGTTCGCAAAGGAAGAATTCAAGCTATCATTAACACAGTAGGAACCAAACGAACTGCTGATGAAGATGGTGAGCAAATCCGCCGTTCAGCCATTGAACACGGAGTGCCCCTCTTTACAGCCCTAGATACAGCTAATGCCATGCTTAAAGTACTTGAAAGCCGTAGTTTTGTCACAGAAGCAATCTAGTTGAGAAAATTTTTCACAGTTTTAAAGCCAGCGTTTTCTGACGCTGGCTTTTGCAATACTGGTGTTGCTTATTTCAACTATCATGCTTTCCTGAAGAATCATTCCAAAATGTGATGTAATAAGACTAAATTAGAAATAGTAAACTATTTTCATCATTTTCTCAAAAACTCCATTAAGTAAATATGTAAAGATAAGATTAGGAAGTGAATATTCCGATGTCTTCTTACCAAAAGGTCTCTCTTTCTGAGATCAATCAATCTATTGAACCTCCGAATAACAATCATTTTGGTAGAATCTGAAAGAATTTTTAGGTCCTGGAGCTCTTGTAGCAGTTGGTTATATGGGGCCTGAGAACTGGATTACCAGTGTTATTGGTGGCGCTTCCTACAAGCATAGTCTCGTATTTGTTATTTTGATTTCATCCATTATCTCCATGCAGTTACAACAAATGGCTGGAAAGCTCGGTATCGTGACTAGGATGGATTTAGCGCAGGCAACAGCTCATCATGGCCCCAAGTGGTTCCGCTATAGTCTATGGGTGATTTTAGAATTAGTTTTAATGGTGACAGACTTGGATGAGGTTTTTGGTTCAGCGATTTCCTTAAATCTTTTGTTTAAAAAACCGATAAAGGTCGCTATCCTACTAACCGTTTTAGATGTATTTTTTTGCTTTTGTTGATGAAATTTGGCTTTAAGAAGATTGAAGCTATTGTTACAACCCTTATCTTAACCTCTTTTCTTATCTGGTGGCTTTATCTAATCCGAGTATGCAGAGGATCTTTGGTGGTTATTTGCCGACTTCGACTTTATTTGAAAGTCCCCTGCCAGGACATGAGGGTCAATTGACCTTGGCTTTAGGGATTGTAGGAGCGACAGTCAGGCCCCATAATCTCTATCTTCATTCATC
The DNA here is from genome assembly GCF_001836965.1 of Streptococcus sp. HMSC063B03. Lineage (GTDB taxonomy): Bacteria > Bacillota > Bacilli > Lactobacillales > Streptococcaceae > Streptococcus > Streptococcus pneumoniae_F. The sequence goes on from NZ_KV831050.1 coordinate 167,106, forward strand.
CTTACCCCAAACAAGGAAAATCAACCATAAGGATAAGAAAGATATTTGAAAAGCTGTTCGTTTTATGACCTGGGACTCAAATCTTCAGTTGTCCCTAGCCTTTGTTGGCAATTCCTTACTTCTCATTTTAGGAGCATCGCTCTTTTTGGATCATGCATCTGAAATTTCGGCATTCTCCCAAATGTACAATGCTTTACAGGATTCGACAATAGCAGGAGCGATAGCCAGCTCAACTCTGTCAACTTTATTTGCCCTAGCCCTCTTAGCAAGTGGCAAGACTTCGACCATTACAGGTACCTTAACAGGACAGATTGTCATGGAAGGTTTCTTGCATCTGAAATTGTCTCAGTGGATGATTCGTATCGGTACCCGGATTTTTGCCTTGCTACCTGTTATTATTGTCGCCGTCTTATTTGGACATCAAGAAAAACCTTGGATCAGTTATTGGTTTATTCACAGGTCTTTCTGTCAATCGCTCTTCCGTTTTCAATCTTTCCTTTAATCTATTTGACTTCTAAGAAGTCACTAATGGGAGAATTTACCAATGCCAAGTGGAACACAATCCTAGGTTACACGGTTGCAATCATCTTGACCATTCTCAATATCAAGCTTCTTTTCGATATTTTTTAAATCTATTTAAATCAGGCCTCGGCATCAGCTTGAAGATTGATAAAGAAAAAATAGTAGTGGTTGGTTTATGAAATTAAGAAATAAAAAAGAACAGTCGAAACTGTTTTTTTTATCATTATTTGAGACCGTATTTTACAAAGGTATACTTTGTAATGTTTAAATCCTTATTAAATCAACGTTTCTAAAGGGAAAGTAGCTGTAAAATATTATATATATAGCGTATTGTTAAACCAAGACGGTACCAAAAATTAAGGTTTCGGAGCTTATAAAATAAAGAAAGATGTCTCAGGTGTTTGAGATTTTTTTTGACAAGAAAAAACTCTTGAATATAATCCAAGAGTAAAACGAATAGGACCAGTGGTGGAGCGGGTTCTTTACAGCATAAAGCTGAAGGCAGTACCTAACCTGTACCTAAAACAAGTACCTTTGAGCAAACTGTTACCAGTCACCCGACATCATCCTATCCTTATCCATAGTTTAGTATAAATAAGAGAGAATGTCAACAATAATTTTTATTAACTTAGGTGTTTGTGATATTTGACTTCTCCTTGATTGATTTATTCCAATTTTACAAAGATATACTCTATAGTGTTTAAATCCTTATTAAATCAACGTTTCTAAAGGGAAAGTAGCTGTAAAATATTATATATATAGCGTATTGTTAAACCAAGACGGTACCAAAAAGGTACCAAAAATTAAGGTTTCGGAGCTTATAAAATAATGAAAGTTGTCTCAATCAGTTGAGCTGTTTTTTATTGTCTTTTTGTAGCAAAGTGACATAGTCACTTTTAGTGTGGAATAGGTGAGATAAAAAAACAGTGTTTCGTTTTTGATCGATGAAGTAAAGCAAAACATATTGGTCAATAATTTTTCCTCGTGTTGGATACTTGCTGTTAATTTTTATTCCGATTTTCTCATCAGCGTCAAAACCTGCTTCAGGAAAAATTTCTAAACTTTTTAAGCTGTCTAAAATTTTAGACACAGTATTTTTGGCAGATTGAGGTGATAGAAGTACCGTAGCTATATAGTCGTGTATATTGTCGATAGCTTCCTCGACCTCTTTTGAAGCTATCACATTATAAGCCATAGCGTACCCTCATATTGTTTAGAGAAGTACCTTCTCCTGCCTCGTATTCTCTCAAGGCACGTTCAGATTGGGCTTGTAATTCCTTAATCAACTGTTCTCTATGTAGATCTTCGGCCGTCTTAATAGGCAAATCTTGTTCCAGGACTATTTGCTCCAAAAATAAAGAAATAGCATCTGTCATTGTCATTCCCTTTTCCTTTATAATATTTCGAGCTTGTTCCATAGTAGCTTCATTCAGTTTAAAATTGTATTGTTTTGATAATGTTATAGCCATGATATATCTCCAATCTATACGTTATAGATTGATTATATACTAGATATAGATTTTAATCAAGAAAAAGAGGCTGGGACAATAGTCTCTTATCTTCAAAAAAGCAACGGCAAATCTGTACTGACCCCCAAAAGTTGGACAAATAATTAT
>NZ_KV831051.1:0-9884 GCF_001836965.1 Streptococcus sp. HMSC063B03
TGAAAAACAGTCAGAAACAGCTATTTTCTTGGCAAGCGTTGGACTAGCCTTATCTGCTATCTTTGTAGCAAAAAGTAAAAAAGATTAGTTGTGTATGACAATTAAACTCTCTCTTAACAGTATTCTAAACCAGTAGAGTGTATAGAACAAAAAAACCTGAGAAGTACAATTGACCTTCTCAGGTTTTTATTATCTAATTATTGATTGAACAAAGAACAGATTGAAAAACCACCCAATTTTTGGGTGGTTAGTAATTTATTGTTGCGCTGGTTGAGGATTTTGGTTAGGCTGCCCTTGATTGGTACTTGGTTGTTGTGTCGCCGTATTCTCATTGGTTCCAGCATTGGGAGTAGCTGTATTTGAATTTGGATTTGTGTTTGGTGTCGTTACACTTGACTGAGAGGTTGAAGTCTCTGGAGTCTGGTTCGCAGGAGCAGGTGTAGAACTTTGTTGAGTAGCAGGAGCAGTCCATGTAGGACGAGCTCCATTCTTAAAGACATATTCTCCACTCCTATATAAGCCCTCAGGCATAGTCCAATCTCCTGGGTGGTCATCTTCTGATAGGTAAGTCATCATTGAACGATAGACCGCAGAAGCAACTGTGAACCCATTGCCGATGACTGGAGTAAGACGATTTGAGTAACCTGTCCATACGGCCATCGAATATTTACGAGTATAGCCGACAAACATTTCATCCGGTGCAACAAGTTGACTTGATTTAATATGATTTTCGATTTCTTCATCTGAATAGTTAGAGGTACCTGTCTTACCGGCTTGAGGAAGCCATGAAATATAGGCATTAGAACCAGTTCCAGAGGTCAAGACTGTTTTCATCATTTCTGTCATCATGTAAGCAGTAGTCTCTTTCATAGCTCGGGTACCAGGGTCAGAAAATTCTTTTTCGCTACCATCACTAAAGACAACTTTATTAATGTACATCGGTTTGTGATAGATACCACCATTGGCAAATGCAGCATAAGCAACAGCCATTTTTTCGCTACTTGCGCCGTATTGCTTATTAGATTCAGTTGTGTTACTTGATATGGCGTTAGAATAATGCATATCTGGATAGTCAATTCCTAAACCATTTAAGAAGGTTTTTGCACGATTTAATCCAACTTTGTTGAGTGTTTCTACAGCAGGAACATTGCGAGACTGCTGTAGTGCATATTGCAGGGTGATATTACCGAAGTATCCTCTATCCCAGTTGTAGACAGGGGTATTTGTTCCAGGATAATTATACGGGATATCGCGTACAATGGTAGCAGTTGAGTCATAGATATCAAATTCCAAAGCAGGAGCATAATCAGTGATGGGTTTCATTGTTGATCCCCAGTCACGATTGGTCTCCACAGCCTGGTTGGTGCCGAATGAAACATTACTTGCTTGATGACGAGCACCAAGTTGTGCAATAACGTTACCATTAGATACATCTACAATAGTCGAAGCTACTTGCATGTCATCATCAGGATAAGTGACATATTGGTCGGTGTTATAAACATCCCAGAGTCGTTGTTGGATATCTTTGTCCACATTTGTATAGACATCCATACCTGTAGTAAGAAGGTTGTAACCAGTTTCTTGTTCAACTTGGTCGATTACTTCTTTAAGGTAGTTGTCCATGTATGCAGGATAACTGTTACCGGATTTCAGGCTTTGTAGACCATCGGTAACAGGGGTATTAATAGATTTTTCATACTCTTCTGCGCTGATGTATTTCTGCCCCTTCATTTCTGAAAGTACCAAGTTTCGACGCTCTAGAGCAGCTTCTGGATGAGAATAAGGATCATATTGGTTTGGTGCTTGTGGCATTCCGGCTAGGAGTGCTAACTGTGGTAAGCTTAAATCCTTCAAGTCTTTTCCATAGTAATTTTGGGCTGCAGTTTGCATTCCGTAGTTACCGTTAGACATGTAGACTTTGTTGATGTAGTAGGTCAGGATTTCTTGCTTGGTTGCTTTTTGCTCTAGTTGAACGGCTAGCCAAGCTTCTTGAGCTTTACGTGACAAAGTTTGATCGGCAGTTGAAGTAGAAAAATAAGTTAATTTGATCAATTGTTGAGTCAAGGTTGAGGCTCCCTGGAGGCCTCCTCCACCTTGGAGGTTTCTCAATGCCGCACCCATGATACGAATGGTGTCAACACCTCTATGATCAAAGAAACGGTGGTCTTCGATAGACACGATGGCCTTGACCAAATCAGTAGGGATTTCATTTGCTTGAGTATTTACTCGACGTTCAGATCCAAGGTCAGCGATCAGTTCGTTCTTATTGTCATAAATCTTGCTAGAGGTCGTCGCAACTAATTTACTTTCAGATAAGGTTGGAGCCTTGCTAACAAAGTAGAGGAAGACACCTCCACCTAATAGAAATAATGCGATAAATAAGGTAAGGAACGTAATTCCGATATATTTTAAGAATCGCAGAATAGTTTGTTTGTTCATCTTGTTTTACCACCTAGTAAATGTTCTTTGATAATGTCGAGATAGGGAATTTGAGGGAAAGCCCCTTGCTTTACTAAATATCCATATTCTTGAATATATCCAAGTGGCATAGATTTTTGCCCCTTATCTTGATGATAAAAGCGAATCAAATCAAATGCCGGCAACAAATAAGTTTCCTGTTTAGAAGAAAAATGAAGCAGTACGAAGCAAATACCCTGCTGTTCTAGAACTTGTTCCATATGTTGAATCTGGTGAAGATGGAAGTTCTTCATTGGAATAGCATTCTTTTGTCGTGTTTCCTTGGCTTCAAAGTCAATGTAATGTCCTCTATATACGCCAGAGTAATCTGTTGTGGAAGCTTGTCTAAAGTAGGCTTCTACAATTTTGGCTCTACTACGTTGAGGATAGTCTACTCGAACAATCTGAACAGGCGTTGGTTTTTTATGGATAACTGCCATGCCATGCGTCAGATAGTAGTCGTTTGTAGCGTTAATCATCTTTTCAAAAGTCATTCCTCGATTTGCGAAATTATTTGGTTGAGAAATGGATGTTTTGTTTTTTTTTTGATGAAATTTTATGAGGATAGTTGACCATATTTCTCCTTATTGGTACAATAACATCACTCTATTATACCATAAAAATAGAAAGAAAGGTGTAAAAATGACTACAGCTTTAATTATGGGATATTCTAATTTTGACTTGGGTGTCTTTAACGAAAAAGATATCAGGTTAAAAATTATAAAGAAAGCCATTCGCCGTGATTTAGAAAGTTTGGCAGAAGAAGGGATTAATTGGCTGGTCTTTACAGGGAACTTGGGATTTGAATCTTGGGTGCTGGATGTCGCAAATGAAATGAAAGAAGAATATGATTTCAACCTAGCGACCATTTTTGATTTTGAAACACACGGGGAAAATTGGAATGAAGCGAATCAGCTTAAACTTAGTCAATTTAAGCAGGTAGATTTTGTCAAATATGCCTATCCTAAATATGAACATATGGGGCAACTACGAGACTACCAACGATTTTTACTGGAAAATACTGATTTAGCTTATTTTTTCTATGATCCAGAAAATGAGACAAAATTAAAATTTATGGATACCTTGATGAAAAATCAGGAAGGGTATCGCATAAAAAGGCTAACGTTTGAAGACCTAAATGAGCTAGCAGAAAATTTTTCTGAAAAGTAAGCCTTTGACCTTGATTTTTGTTTGCCTTTTTTTATATAATAATACTATTAGAAACCGAGAATGGAGAGAGAGATGGCAAGTATTATTTTTTCAGCAAAAGATATTTTTGAGCAAGAATTTGGACGTGAAGTCCGTGGATATAGTAAGGTTGAAGTTGATGAATTTTTGGACGATGTCATCAAGGACTACGAAACTTATGCTGCCTTAGTCAAGTCTCTCCGTCAAGAAATTGCAGAGTTGAAGGAAGAATTGTCTCGCAAACCTGAATCTGCAACGGTTCAAGCAGAACCACTTGAAATGACGGCTACAACTTCTATGACGAATTTTGATATTTTGAAACGACTAAATCGTCTTGAGAAAGAAGTATTTGGTAAACAAATTTTGGATAACTCTGATTTATAAGAGCTTATTTGAAAAGTGCAATTTTTGGATAATCGCGTGAGGAGAATTTCTTTTCATGAGGAAAGTCCATGCTAGCACAGGCTGTGATGCCTGTAGTGTTTGTGCTAGGCGAAACCATAAGCCTAGGGACGAGAAATCGTTACGGCAGTTGAAATGGCTAAGTCCTCGGATAGGCCAGAGTAGGCTTGAAAGTGCCACAGTGACGGAGTCTCTCTGGAAACAGAGAGAGTGGAACGCGGTAAACCCCTCAAGCTAGCAACCCAAATTTTGGTCGGGGCATGGAGTACACGGAAACGAACGTAGTACTCTGACTACTTTCAGCTGTAGGCTGTTAGCGGTAGACAGATGATTATCGAAGGAAGTGGTCCTAGTCACTTCTGGAACAAAACATGGCTTATAGAAAATTGCATATAGGTTGGGGCTGAGAAAACTTTCTCAACCTCATTTTTTAAAGTGGACATATAGAAAGGTCTTATAAGACTGAAAATGAAAAAAGAATTTAATTTAATCGCTACTGCTGCAGCGGGTCTTGAGGCTGTTGTGGGACGTGAATTGCGAGAGTTGGGCTACGATTGTCAGGTTGAAAATGGACGTGTTCGTTTTCAAGGAGATGCGAAAGCCATCATCGAAACCAACCTCTGGCTTCGAGCGGCAGACCGTATCAAGATTATCGTAGGAACGTTCCCAGCTAAGACTTTTGAGGAGCTCTTTCAAGGAGTTTTCGCTCTAGATTGGGAAAATTATTTACCACTTGGAGCTCGATTTCCGATTTCAAAAGCCAAATGTGTTAAGTCTAAACTACACAATGAACCAAGTGTACAGGCTATTTCAAAGAAGGCTGTTGTTAAAAAGTTGCAAAAACACTATGCCCGTCCAGAAGGTGTTCCTCTTATGGAGAATGGTCCTGAGTTTAAGATTGAGGTTTCTATTCTGAAAGACATAGCAACTGTCATGATTGATACGACAGGATCCAGTCTCTTTAAACGTGGCTATCGTACCGAAAAGGGTGGGGCTCCTATCAAGGAAAACATGGCAGCAGCTATTTTGCAACTCTCTAACTGGTATCCAGACAAGCCCTTGATTGATCCGACCTGTGGTTCAGGAACTTTCTGTATCGAGGCAGTTATGATTGCTAGAAAGATGGCTCCTGGTCTTTGTCGCTCCTTTGCCTTTGAGGAGTGGAACTGGATTAGTGATCGCTTGATTCAAGAAGTGCGTACAGAAGCGGCTAAGAAAGTGGATCGTGAGCTTGAGCTAGATATCATGGGCTGTGATATCGATGCACGTATGGTGGAAATTGCTAAGGCCAATGCTCAGGCAGCAGGGGTTGCAGGAGATATTACCTTTAAGCAGATGCGCGTGCAGGATTTGCGTTCCGATAAAATCAATGGAGTGATTATCTCTAACCCACCTTATGGGGAACGCTTGTCAGATGATGCAGGAGTTACCAAACTCTATGCTGAGATGGGGCAAGTATTTGCACCGCTGAAAACGTGGAGCAAATTTATCCTAACTAGTGATGAAGCCTTTGAGACCAAGTACGGCAGTCAGGCGGACAAGAAGCGCAAGTTGTACAATGGAACTTTAAAAGTTGATTTGTATCAATATTTCGGTCAGCGTGTTAAACGTCAGGAAGTAAAGTAGGAAGGAAAACTCATGAGTAAGAAAAGACATGATCGTCATATAACAGAACATCAAGAAGCGCAATTTGATTTTGATGATGCCAAAGAGCTAACGGTTGGAGAAGCCATGCTAAAAAATGAAGAGGTGGAAGCAGGTGTATTGCCTGGAGATTCTATCTTGGACAAGTATGTGAAACAACATAAAGATGAAATTGAGGCAGATAAGTTTGAAACGCGTCAGTTTAGCAAGGATGATTTAGTTGAAAAAGAAGGGATAGAAGAGATAGAGGAGACTCAGACTCTGGATAATTTACTTCAAGAGCTTCGTGAGGAAACAGGAGTAACTTCTCCAGCTTCAGAAGATGAATTGAGTCAGTTTGATGATTTAGAATTAACACGAGTTTCAGAAACTCCTCTTGTTGAAGCCTCTGAGACTGAAGATATTCCAACACTTTATCGAGTCACAGATAGTGAAGATGGAAAAAGTAAGAAGAAATGGGTGCTTTACGGTATTCTAGCAGCCTTAGTGGTTCTTATCCTTGGAACTGGTTATTATATTTATCGTCAGGTGGCTCGTTCGACCAAGGAAATCCAAACTTCTCAATCAACTACAAATACGCAGTCAGATGTGGAAGAATTCAATAATTTATATGATGCCTTCTATACAGATAGCAACAAAACGGCTTTGAAGAATAGCCAATTTGATAAACTAAGTCAACTGAAAAACTTGCTTGATAAGCTAGAAGGTAGTCGTGAATATACGCTAGCAAAATCTAAGTATGATAGTCTAGCGACTCAAATAAAGGCCATTCAAGATGTCAATGCTCAATTTGAGAAGCCAGCTATTGTAGATGGAGTTTTGGACACTAACGCTAAAGCTAAATCAGATGCTAAATTTACAGATATTAAAACTGGAAATACGGAGATTGATAAAGTGCTAGATAAGGCTATCAGCCTTGGTAAAAGCCAACAAACAAGTGCTTCAAGTTCTAGCTCAAGCTCAAGTCAAGAAAGTTCAAGTTCATCAACAGAGAGGGCTGCAGACAACACAAGTCCATCTTCAAGCGCCTCAACAAATAGTTCGGTTTCTGCACGTGATGATAGCCATGGCGGTTTATCAAGTTCTGGAGTTGACCTCCAGAGAGCTTCGAGTCGTGTGCCGTTCAATCAATCAGCTGTTGATGATAGCAATAATTCTGCCTGGGATTTCGCGGATGGTGTCTTGGAAAAAATCCTAGCGACTTCACGCTCACGTGGTTATATCACTGGTAACCAATATATCCTTGAACGTGTTAATATCGTTAATGGCAATGGTTATTACAACCTCTACAAGCCAGATGGAACCTATCTCTTTACCCTTAACTGTAAGACAGGATACTTTGTTGGAAATGGTTCTGGACATGCGGATGCTTTGGACTACTAAGCAGTCGTTACAAAATTCTTTCTTTTCAAAAGTAAAAATGATAAAATAAAACAAATTAAACAAGAGGAGTGTCAAATGACAAAAGCTAACTTTGGTGTCGTAGGTATGGCCGTAATGGGTCGTAACCTTGCCCTTAATATTGAATCTCGTGGTTACACAGTTGCTATTTACAACCGTAGTAAAGAAAAAACTGAAGATGTAATTGCTTGCCATCCTGAAAAGAACTTTGTACCAAGCTATGACGTTGAAAGTTTTGTAAACTCAATCGAAAAACCTCGTCGTATCATGCTCATGGTTCAAGCTGGACCTGGTACAGATGCTACAATTCAAGCCCTTCTTCCACACCTTGACAAGGGTGATATCTTGATCGACGGAGGAAACACTTTCTACAAAGATACAATCCGTCGTAATGAAGAATTGGCAAACTCAGGTATCAACTTTATCGGTACTGGGGTTTCTGGTGGTGAAAAAGGTGCCCTTGAAGGTCCTTCTATCATGCCTGGTGGACAAAAAGAAGCCTACGAATTGGTTGCAGATGTTCTTGAAGAAATCTCAGCTAAAGCACCAGAAGATGGCAAACCATGTGTGACTTACATTGGTCCTGATGGAGCTGGTCACTATGTGAAAATGGTTCACAACGGTATTGAGTATGGTGATATGCAATTGATCGCAGAAAGTTATGACTTGATGCAACACTTGCTAGGCCTTTCTGCAGAAGATATGGCTGAAATCTTTACTGAGTGGAATAAGGGTGAATTGGACAGCTACTTGATCGAAATCACAGCTGATATCTTGAGCCGTAAAGACGATGAAGGCCAAGATGGACCAATCGTAGACTACATCCTTGATGCTGCAGGTAACAAGGGAACTGGTAAATGGACTAGCCAATCATCACTTGATCTTGGTGTGCCTTTGTCACTCATCACTGAGTCAGTATTTGCACGTTACATCTCTACTTACAAAGAAGAACGTGTGCATGCTAGCAAGGTTCTTCCAAAACCAGCTGCCTTCAAATTTGAAGGAGACAAGGCTGAGTTGATTGAAAAAATCCGTCAAGCTCTTTACTTCTCAAAAATCATTTCATACGCACAAGGTTTTGCGCAATTGCGTGTAGCTTCTAAAGAAAACAACTGGAACTTACCATTTGCGGACATCGCATCTATCTGGCGTGATGGCTGTATCATCCGTTCTCGTTTCTTGCAAAAGATTACAGATGCTTACAACCGTGATGCAGACCTGGCTAACCTTCTTTTGGATGAGTACTTCTTGGATGTCACTGCTAAGTACCAACAAGCAGTGCGTGATATCGTAGCTCTTGCTGTTCAAGCTGGTGTGCCAGTGCCAACTTTCTCAGCAGCTATTACTTACTTTGATAGCTACCGTTCAGCTGACCTTCCAGCTAACTTGATCCAAGCACAACGTGACTACTTTGGTGCCCACACTTACCAACGTAAAGACAAAGAAGGAACATTCCACTACTCTTGGTATGACGAAAAATAAGTAGGTCTGCCATGGGGAAACGGATTTTATTACTTGAGAAAGAACGAAATCTAGCTCATTTTTTAAGTTTGGAACTCCAAAAAGAGCAATACCGAGTTGATCAGGTTGAGGAGGGGCAAAAAGCCCTCTCCATGGCTCTTCAGACAGACTATGACTTGATTTTATTGAATGCTCATCTGGGGGATATGACAGCCCAGGATTTTGCAGCCAAGCTGAGTCGGACTAAGCCAGCCTCAGTCATTATGGTCTTGGACCATCGCGAAGACTTGCAAGATCAGATTGAGACAATCCAACGCTTTGCCGTTTCTTACATCTATAAGCCGGTTATTATTGACAATTTGGTGGCTCGTATTTCAGCGATTTTCCGAGGTCGGGACTTCATCGACCAACACTGTAGTCAGATGAAGGTTCCAACGTCTTACCGCAATCTGCGTATGGATGTAGAGCATCATACCGTTTATCGTGGCGAGGAAATGATTGCTCTGACGCGTCGTGAGTATGACCTCTTGGCTACTCTTATGGGAAGCAAGAAAGTTCTGACTCGTGAGCAGTTGTTGGAAAGTGTCTGGAAGTATGAAAGTGCGACCGAAACAAATATCGTGGATGTCTATATCCGTTATCTACGTAGCAAGCTTGATGTAAAAGGTCAAAAAAGTTACATTAAAACCGTTCGTGGTGTCGGTTACACCATGCAAGAATAGAAAAGCAGTTGCAGTTATGTAACTGCTTTTTTTGAGGGGGTTCTCTATATATTGACATACAGTTGGGGCTTTGCTATAATCAGTTATGGAGGATACGTCTAATGAAAACAATAAAAAAATTGATGCAAATTGCATTAGCAGTCTTTTTCTTAGGTTTGCTAGCAACAAGTGCAGTATTGGCGGATGATGCTGATTCAGAAGGTTGGCAATTTGTCCAAGAAAATGGTAGAACCTACTACAAGAAGGGGGAACTCAAAGAAACCTACTGGCGAGTGATTGATGGTAAGTACTATTATTTTGATCCTCTATCTGGAGAGATGGTTGTCGGCTGGCAATATATTCCGTTTCCATCTAAAGGTAGTACAATTGGTCCTTACCCAAATGGTATCAGATTAGAAGGTTTTCCAAAGTCAGAGTGGTACTATTTCGATAAAAATGGAGTGCTACAAGAGTTTGTTGGTTGGAAAGCATTAGAGGTTAAAACTAAAGACAGCGTTGGAAGAAAGTATGGGGAAAAACGTACAAATCCGGAAGATAAAGAAGAGAAGAGTTTTTACACGAACTATTACTTTAATCAAGATCATTCTTTAAAGACAGGTTGGCTTTATG
>NZ_KV831051.1:9984-11680 GCF_001836965.1 Streptococcus sp. HMSC063B03
AAGATCATTCTTTAAAGACAGGTTGGCTTTATGACCAGTCTAACTGGTATTATCTAGCTAAAACAGAAATTAATGGAGAAGACTATATTGGTGGTGAAATACGTACAGGTTGGATAAATGATGATTCAACTTGGTACTATCTAGATTCAACAACTGGTATCATGCAAACTGGTTGGAAGCAAATTGGCAATAAGTGGTACTACCTCCGTTCATCAGGAGCTATGGCAACTGGTTGGGTGAAAGATGGTTCAACTTGGTACTATTTAGATGCTGAAAATGGCGATATGAAAACAGGCTGGCAATATCTTGGTAACAAGTGGTACTATCTCCGTTCATCAGGAGCTATGGCAACTGGTTGGGTGAAAGATGGTTCAACTTGGTACTATTTAGATGCAAGTAATGGAGATATGAAGACAAGTTGGACAAAAGTAAATGGAAACTGGTATTATCTCAATTCAAATGGAGCAATGGTTACAGGTAGCCAAACTATCGATGGTAAAGTCTATAACTTTGCTTCATCTGGTGAGTGGATTTAATATTGGAGGATATATAGATGAAAATTTTGAAAAAAACTATGCAAGTTGGACTGACAGTATTTTTCTTTGGTTTGCTAGCTACAAATACTGTATTTGCGGATACCACAGGTGGCCAATTTGTTGATAAGGATAATAGAAAATATTATGTAAAAGATGATCATAAAGCAATCTATTGGCATAAAATAGATGGTAAAACTTACTATTTTGGTGATAAAGGAGAAATGGTAGTTGGATGGCAATACGTAGAAATTCATGGAACAGGTTATCGTGATAATTTATTTAATAATCGTCCAGTCTTAGAAATTGGCCTTCAGGAGAAGTGGTACTATTTTGGACAAGATGGTGCTTTGCTAGAACAAACAGATAAACAAGTACTAGAGGCAAAAACGTCTGAAAATACAGGAAAAGTATACGGTGAACAATATGCTCCATCTGCTGAAAAGAGAACTTATTATTTTGATAATAATTATGCTGTAAAGACAGGTTGGACTTATGAAGACGGCAATTGGTATTATTTAAATAAGCTAGGAATTTCTGGCGATGATTCTTACAATCCACTACCAATTGGTGAAGTTGCTAAGGGTTGGACTCAAGATTTCCATGTTACTTTTGGCATTGATAGAAGCAAACCTGCTCCGTGGTATTACCTAGACCCAGAAACTGGTATCATGCAAACTGGTTGGAAACAACTTGGCAATAAGTGGTACTATCTCCGTTCATCAGGAGCTATGGCGACTGGCTGGTATCAAGAAGGCTCAACTTGGTACTATTTAGATGCTGAAAATGGTGATATGAAAACGGGCTGGCAATACCTTGGTAACAAGTGGTACTATCTCCGTTCATCAGGAGCTATGGCAACTGGTTGGGTGAAAGATGGTTCAACTTGGTACTACCTAAATGCAGGTAATGGAGATATGAAGATAGGCTGGTTCCAGGTCAATGGCAAATGGTACTATGCTTACAACTCAGGTGCTTTGGCAGTGAATACGACCGTAGATGGCTATTCTGTCAATTATAATGGCGAATGGGTTCAATAATGAAAGAGGCGATTGTGAAGGAAACAATCGCTTTTTTTGTGAAAATATAATAAAATAGATAGGAGAGAATAAATACTTGTAGGAAAAAATAATACTCTTCGAAAATCAAATTCAAACCACGTC
>NZ_KV831051.1:11780-59014 GCF_001836965.1 Streptococcus sp. HMSC063B03
TTTGAGCAACCTGCGGCTAGTTTCCTAGTTTGCTTTTTGATTTTCATTGAGTATGAGACGGCTTTTTCGTCTAGCAAAAGGAAAAAATGACAAAAAAGGTTGGTGTCGGTCAGGCACATAGTAAGATTATTTTAATAGGGGAGCATGCGGTCGTTTACGGCTATCCTGCTATTTCCTTGCCTCTTTTGGAGGTGGAGGTGACTTGTAAGGTAGTTCCTGCAGAAAGTCCTTGGCGCCTCTATGAGGAGGATACCTTGTCCATGGCAGTTTATGCTTCTCTGGAGTATTTGAATATCAAAGAAGCCTGCATTCGTTGTGAGATTGATTCGGCTATCCCTGAGAAGCGGGGAATGGGTTCGTCAGCTGCTATCAGCATAGCGGCTATTCGTGCGGTTTTTGACTACTATGAGGCAGAACTGCCTCATGATGTATTAGAAATCTTGGTCAATCGGGCTGAGATGATTGCTCATATGAATCCGAGTGGTTTGGATGCCAAGACCTGTCTCAGTGACCAGCCTATTCGCTTTATTAAGAATGTAGGATTTACAGAGCTTGAGATGGATTTATCTGCCTATTTGGTGATTGCTGATACAGGCGTTTATGGCCATACTCGTGAAGCCATCCAAGTGGTTCAAAGCAAGGGGAAGGATGCCCTGCCGTTTTTGCATGCCCTGGGAGAATTGACCCAGCAAGCAGAAGAAGCGATTTCACAAAAAGATGCTGAAGGACTGGGACAAATCCTCAGTCAAGCGCATTTACATCTAAAAGAAATTGGTGTTAGTAGCCCTGAGGCGGATTCTCTAGTTGAAACGGCTCTTAGCCATGGTGCTCTGGGTGCCAAGATGAGCGGTGGTGGACTAGGAGGCTGTATCATAGCCTTGGCAGATAATTTAACACACGTACAAGAACTAGCAGAAAGATTAGAAGAGAAAGGAGCTGTTCAGACATGGATCGAGAGCCTGTAACAGTACGTTCCTACGCAAATATTGCTATTATCAAATATTGGGGAAAGAAAAAAGAAAAAGAGATGGTGCCTGCTACTAGCAGTATCTCTCTGACTTTGGAAAATATGTACACAGAGACGACTCTGTCATCTCTACCGACGGATGCGACAGCTGATGTCTTTTATATCAATGGTCAGTTACAAAATGAGGCGGAGCATGCTAAGATGAGTAAGATTATTGATCGTTACCGTCCAGAAGGTGAGGGCTTTGTCCGTATAGATACTCAAAACAATATGCCTACCGCAGCGGGCTTGTCATCAAGTTCTAGTGGTTTGTCCGCCCTGGTCAAGGCTTGTAATGCTTATTTCAAGCTTGGATTGGATAGAAGTCAGTTAGCGCAGGAGGCTAAGTTTGCTTCAGGCTCTTCTTCTCGGAGTTTTTATGGACCGCTAGGAGCCTGGGACAAGGATAGTGGAGAAATTTACCCTGTAGAGACAGACTTGAAGCTAGCTATGATTATGTTGGTGCTAGAAGATAAGAAAAAACCAATCTCTAGCCGTGACGGGATGAAACTTTGTGTGGAAACCTCGACGACCTTTGATGACTGGGTGAGTCAGTCTGAGAAGGATTATCAGGATATGCTGGTTTACCTCAAAGAAAATGATTTTGCCAAGGTTGGGGAATTAACGGAGGAAAATGCCTTGGCTATGCACGCTACGACCAAAACAGCATCACCAGCCTTTTCTTATCTGACGGACGCCTCTTATGAAGCCATGGACTTTGTTCGCCAGCTTCGTGAGCAAGGGGAAGCCTGCTACTTTACTATGGATGCTGGTCCCAATGTCAAAGTCCTCTGTCAGGAGAAAGACTTGGAGCATTTATCAGAAATCTTCAGTCAACGTTATCGCTTAATTGTGTCAAAAACAAAGGATTTGAGCCAAGATGATTGCTGTTAAAACTTGCGGAAAACTCTATTGGGCAGGCGAATATGCTATTCTAGAGCCAGGGCAGTTGGCCTTGATAAAGGCCATTCCCATCTATATGAAGGCTGAGATTACCTTTTCCGACAGCTACCGTATCTATTCAGATCTGTTTGATTTCGTAGTGGACTTGACACCAAATCCTGACTACAGCTTGATTCAAGAAACAATTGCTTTAGTGGAAGATTTCCTCGTTTATCGTGGGCAGACCTTGCGACCTTTTTCTCTAGAAATTCGTGGAAAAATGGAACGAGAAGGGAAAAAGTTTGGACTTGGTTCTAGCGGTAGCGTCGTTGTCTTGACTGTCAAGGCTTTACTGGCTCTGTATGATGTTTCAGTTGATCAGGAGCTCTTGTTCAAGTTGGCTAGTGCTGTCTTGCTCAAGCGAGGAGACAATGGCTCTATGGGAGACCTTGCCTGTATTGTGGCAGAGGAATTGGTTCTTTACCAGTCATTTGATCGCCAGCAGGTAGCTGCTTGGCTAAAAGAAGAAAAGTTGGCGACAGTTTTGGAACGTGATTGGGGATTTTCAATTTCACAAGTGAAACCAACTTTAGAATGTGATTTCCTAGTGGGATGGACCAAGGAAGTGGCTGTATCGAGTCACATGGTCCAGCAAATCAAACAAAACATCAATCAGAATTTTTTAAGTTCCTCAAAAGAAACGGTAGTTTCTTTAGTAGAAGCCTTGGAGCAGGGGAAATCAGAAAAAATTATCGAGCAAGTAGAAGTGGCCAGCAAGCTCTTAGAAGGCTTGAGCGCAGATATTTACACGCCTTCGCTTAGACAGTTGAAGACAGCTAGTCAAGATTTGCAGGCTGTTGCCAAGAGTAGCGGTGCTGGTGGTGGTGACTGTGGCATTGCCTTGAGTTTTGATGAGCAATCAACTGAAACCCTAAAAAATCGTTGGGCCGATCTAGGGATTGAGCTCTTATACCAAGAAAGGATAGGATAGGATAGGACATGACGACAAATCGTAAGGATGAGCACATCCGCTATGCCCTTGAGCAGAAAAGTTCTTATAATAGCTTTGATGAGGTGGAGTTGATTCATTCTTCCTTGCCTCTTTACGACCTGGATGAAATCGATCTGTCGACAGAGTTTGCTGGTCGAAAGTGGGATTTTCCTTTTTATATCAATGCCATGACAGGTGGGAGTGAAAAAGGTAAAGAAATCAATCAAAAGTTGGCTCAAGTGGCAGAAACCTGTGGAATTTTATTTGTGACGGGTTCTTATAGCGCAGCCCTTAAGGATCCAACAGACGACACTTTTTCTGTCAAGTGTGATCATCCAAATCTCCTTCTTGGAACCAATATTGGATTGGACAAGCCTGTCGAGTTAGGGCTTCAGACTGTAAGAGAGATGAATCCTTTACTTTTACAAGTGCATGTCAATGTTATGCAGGAATTGCTCATGCCAGAGGGAGAAAGAATGTTCAGAAGCTGGCAATCGCATCTAGCAGATTATAGCAAGCAAATCCCCGTTCCTATTGTCCTAAAGGAAGTGGGCTTTGGAATGGATGTGAGGACCATTGAAAGAGCCTATGAATTGGGCGTTCGAACCTTTGACCTGTCAGGTCGTGGTGGCACCAGCTTTGCTTATATCGAAAATCGTCGCAGTGGCCAGCGTGATTACCTTAATCAATGGGGGCAGTCTACCATGCAGGCCCTTCTTAATGCCCAAGACTGGAAAGACAAGGTTGAACTTTTGGTTAGCGGAGGGATTCGAAATCCGCTGGATATGATTAAGTGTCTGGTCTTTGGCGCCAAGGCTGTAGGGCTGTCTCGAACAGTTCTGGAATTGGTTGAAACCTATTCAGTTGAAGAAGTGATTGGCATTGTCCAAGGCTGGAAAGATGATTTACGACTCATCATGTGTGCCCTTAATTGTGCCACCATAGCAGATCTGCAAAAAGTAGACTATCTTCTTTATGGAAAATTAAAAGAAGCAAAGGATCAGATGAAAAAGGCGTAACCATCGCCTTTTTTCCATCTTCAGACCGAGGTGACTTTTTTGAAGTGTGATAAAATAGAAGAGAGAGGATGAACCTATGAGAAAATTTAAAATCTTTTTATTTATCGAAGCCTGTCTGTTGACAGGAGCTCTGATTTTGATGGTTTCAGAGCATTTTTCGCGTTTTCTGCTGATTCTATTCCTCTTTTTGCTTTTGATTCGCTATTACACTGGTAAGGAGGGCAATAATCTTCTTTTAGTAGTGGCAACTATTCTCTTCTTTTTCATCGTCATGCTCAATCCTTTTGTGATTCTAGCTATTTTTGTTGCGGTCATATACAGCCTCTTTCTTCTTTATCCGATGATGAACCAGGAAAAAGAGCAGACCAATTTGGTTTTTGAAGAGGTTGTGACGGTTAAGAAGGAGAAAAATCGTTGGTTTGGCAATCTCCATCATTTTTCAAGCTACCAGACTTGCCAGTTTGATGATATCAATCTCTTTCGCCTTATGGGTAAGGATACCATTCATCTGGAGAGGGTCATCTTAACCAATCATGACAATGTCATTATCCTCAGAAAGATGGTAGGAACAACTAAAATCATTGTGCCCGTAGATGTAGAAGTTAGTCTCAGTGTTAACTGTCTCTATGGTGATTTGACTTTTTTCAACCAGCCCAAGCGAGCGCTCCGCAATGAACACTATCATCAAGAAACAAAAGACTATCTCAAGAGTAACAAGAGTGTCAAGATTTTCTTGACTACTATGATTGGGGATGTGGAGGTGATCAGAGGATGAAAAAACAAGCTTATGTAATCATTGCCATTACCTCCTTCCTGTTTGTCTTATTTTTCTCCCACAGCTTGCTGGAAATCCTTGACTTTGACTGGTCTATTTTCCTGCATGATGTCGAAAAAACAGAAAAATTTGTCTTTTTGCTGCTGGTATTCAGCATGTCCCTGACCTTTCTCTTGGCCCTGTTTTGGAGAGGTGTCGAAGAGCTTTCACTAAGAAAAATGCAGGCTAATCTCAAGCGTTTATTGGCGGGGCAAGAAGTGGTTCAGGTTGCAGATCCAGACTTGGATGCCAGTTTCAAGTCCTTGTCAGGTAAACTTAACCTTTTGACAGAAGCTCTTCAAAAAGCTGAAAATCACAGTCTGGCTCAGGAAGAGGAAATCATCGAGAAAGAACGGAAGCGAATTGCTCGGGATTTGCACGATACAGTCAGTCAGGAGTTGTTTGCGGCCCACATGATTTTATCGGGTATCAGTCAGCAGGCTTTGAAACTGGACAGAGAAAAGATGCAGACCCAGTTGCAGAGTGTCACAGCTATTCTAGAAACAGCCCAGAAGGATTTACGGGTCTTGCTCTTGCATTTGCGACCAGTTGAACTGGAGCAGAAGAGTCTGGTTGAGGGAATCCAAATCCTCTTAAAAGAGCTTGAGGACAAGAGTGATCTCAGAGTTAGTTTCAAGCAAAATGTGACGAAATTGCCTAAGAAAATCGAGGAGCATATCTTCCGTATTCTGCAAGAGTTAATCAGCAATACCCTCCGCCATGCCCAAGCCTCCTGTTTGGATGTCTATCTCTATCAGACGGATATTGAATTGCAGCTGAAGGTGGTGGACAATGGGATTGGTTTTCAGTTAGGGAGCTTAGACGACTTGAGTTATGGACTGCGAAACATCAAGGAGCGGGTCGAAGATATGGCAGGGACAGTTCAGTTATTGACAGCTCCCAAGCAAGGGCTGGCAGTTGATATCCGTATTCCCCTGCTCGATAAGGAATGATAAAGGAGTAAAGATGAAAATTTTATTAGTAGATGACCATGAAATGGTCCGTTTGGGCTTGAAAAGCTACTTTGACCTCCAAGATGATGTAGCAGTTGTGGGTGAGGCTACCAACGGGTCTCAAGGTATTGACTTGGCCTTGGAATTGCGTCCAGATGTCATTGTCATGGATATTGTCATGCCTGAGATGAATGGGATTGATGCGACCTTGGCCATCCTCAAAGAATGGCCTGAAGCCAAGATTTTGATTGTGAGCTCTTATTTGGACAATGAAAAAATCATGCCCGTCTTAGATGCAGGTGCTCGTGGCTATATGCTTAAAACCTCTAGTGCAGACGAACTACTCCATGCCGTCCGTAAGGTGGCTGCTGGCGAGCTGGCTATTGAACAAGAGGTCAGCAAGAAGGTCGAATACCACCGTAATCATATGGAGCTTCATGAGGAGCTGACTGCGCGTGAGCGAGATGTGCTTCAACTCATCGCCAAGGGCTATGAAAATCAGCGAATCGCAGACGAACTTTTTATCTCTCTCAAGACAGTCAAGACCCATGTGTCCAATATCCTAGCCAAACTTGAAGTCAGCGATCGTACCCAGGCGGCTGTCTATGCCTTTCAGCACCATTTGGTAGGGCATGAGGACTTTTAATACTAGCACATTAATACTCTTCGAAAATCAAATTCAAACCACGTCAACGTCACCTTGCCGTATATATGGTTACTGACTTCGTCAGTTCTATCTGCAACCTCAAAACAGTGTTTTGAGCAACCTGCGGCTAGCTTCCTAGTTTGCTCTTTGATTTTCATTGAGTATAAATTAAAAAAATAACAAAAAGGAAAATCGATGAGATATATTGTAAGCATTTTAGCTATCGGTCTTGTAATAGGAGGAGGAATCTTATTTTGGAAAAATAGAGAGAATACATCTCCTCGTATTCAAGTTGAAGAAAATATTTCATCTGCTTCTAGTCAAGAAACGAATCAATCATCCAAAACTCAAGAGAGTCATTTAGTTCCGACAGAAGATATTGTTACCGAGGAATATACGGTAACTTATGAAGATAAAAACCTGTATGGTCAAATCACTGCACCTAAAGATTATAAAAATAAAAAATCACCAGTAGTGGTCATCTCACATGGTTTTAACAATACATTTGATATGTATAAGGATTATATCCAATTGTTAGCAAAGCAAGGCTTTTTGGTCTATGGTTTTGACTATTATGGAGGAAGTCGTAATTCTAAAAGTGGTGGTCAAGATATGCTTCAAATGTCTGTAAAAACAGAGCTAACAGACTTAACGAACGTAGTAGATAAACTGACATCAGAAAGTTATGTTGATAAGGATCATCTGAGCATAATAGGTGTCAGTCAGGGTGGTGTGGTAGCTAGCCTGTATGCGGCTGCTAATCCTGAACATATCTACAAGCTCGGCTTGATTTTCCCCGCTTATGTTTTATTTGATGATGTGAAGGAAACTTATCAAAATCTTGGAAGTCCATCATTTGATCAACTCCCTGATAGTTTGACACATCATAATGCTAGCTTGGGTAAAATTTATCTGACAGATGCACTAGATATTGATATTGAAGATGTACAGAAGAGGATTATTGCTCCTACTCTAATTGTACATGGGACGAATGATACAATTGCTCCCTATCAATATTCAGTTGATGCTATCCAAAGAATTCCAAATGCTAAACTGGTGACTGTAGAAGGTGGAAGACATCGTATTGATGAGAATTTTAGTAAAATTGCCATACCAGCCATTCAGAATTTTTTGGCAGAGTAAAGAATTTTTAGTAGCTGACCTTAGCATCAAAGAAGCGAGCAAGTACCTCTAGCGTGATTGAAAAGCGCATTCATTACTTGAAAAAAGTCGCCCATTTATGTTATAATAGACTGTATTTAAAAAATTTTAAGGAGAAATGACAGAATGTCTGTATCATTTGAAAACAAAGAAACAAACCGTGGTGTCTTGACTTTTACTATCTCTCAAGACCAAATCAAACCAGAATTGGACCGTGTCTTCAACTCAGTGAAGAAATCTCTTAATGTTCCAGGTTTCCGTAAAGGTCACCTTCCACGCCCTATCTTCGACAAAAAATTTGGTGAAGAGTCACTTTACCAAGACGTTATGAACGCTCTTTTACCAAACGCTTATGAAGCAGCTGTAAAAGAAGCTGGTCTTGAAGTCGTTGCACAACCAAAAATTGATGTAACTTCAATGGAAAAAGGTCAAGACTGGGTTATCACTGCTGAAGTCGTTACAAAACCTGAAGTTAAATTGGGTGACTACAAAAACCTTGAAGTATCAGTAGATGTAGAAAAAGAAGTAACAGACGCTGACGTTGAAGAGCGTATCGAACGCGAACGCAACAACTTGGCTGAATTGGTTATCAAAGAAGCTGCTGCTGAAAACGGTGACACTGTTGTCATCGACTTTGTTGGTTCTATCGATGGTGTTGAATTTGACGGCGGAAAAGGTGAAAACTTCTCACTTGGACTTGGTTCAGGTCAATTCATCCCAGGTTTCGAAGACCAATTGGTAGGTCACTCAGCTGGCGAAACTGTTGACGTTATCGTAACATTCCCAGAAGACTACCAAGCAGAAGACCTTGCAGGTAAAGAAGCTAAATTCGTGACAACTATCCACGAAGTTAAAGCTAAAGAAGTTCCAGCTCTTGACGATGAACTTGCAAAAGATATCGACGAAGAAGTTGAAACACTTGCTGAATTGAAAGAAAAATACCGCAAAGAATTAGCTGCTGCTAAAGAAGAAGCTTACAAAGATGCAGTAGAAGGTGCAGCAATTGATAAAGCTGTAGAAAACGCTGAAATCGTAGAACTTCCAGAAGAAATGATTCACGAAGAAGTTCACCGTTCAGTAAATGAATTCCTTGGAAACTTGCAACGTCAAGGTATCAACCCTGACATGTACTTCCAAATCACTGGAACTACTCAAGAAGATCTTCACAAACAATACGAGGGAGAAGCTGAGTCACGTACTAAGACTAACCTTGTTATCGAAGCAGTTGCCAAAGCTGAAGGATTTGATGCTTCAGAAGAAGAAATCCAAAAAGAAATCGAGCAATTGGCTGCAGATTACAACATGGAAGTTGCACAAGTACAAAGCTTGCTTTCAGCTGATATGTTGAAACATGATATCACAATCAAAAAAGCTGTTGAATTGATTACAAGCACAGCAACAGTTAAATAACCTTAATAAGATAAAAGCCCACCTGATTAGGTGGGTTTTCTTATACACTATTTTCCAAAAATCTCTTTGAGGTCTGCGTCTGTAATCCCAATCATGGCTGGGATGCAGTCCCAGTTTTCTTCTGTCAGGATGTAGGATTGTTCAGAGGTACTTGATGTGATTATTTCAGAGACAGCTGGTTGCTTTTCTTCAACATTCTCCAATAAATCACTGAAGCGTTCGATCAGATAGGTTTTTCGGGCAGTTCCGATGTGTTGGGTAGCATAATCAAAGGCCTGTAATTCGCCTAGTAAGATAAGCTTGCTTTTGGCGCGTGTAATGGCTGTGTAGATGAGATTGCGCTCTAGCATACGCCTACTAGCACTGGTAATCGGTAGGATGACAACAGGGAACTCACTTCCCTGAGACTTATGGATACTCATGGCATAGGCCAAACGAATCTTGTACCATTCGTTACGTGGGTAAGAGACCTCGTTGCCATCAAAATCAATGACAATCTCGTCTTGTTTCGACTCAGTGTATTTTCCAGGAATCAGGTCTGTGATAGCCCCTAAATCTCCATTAAAGACATTGATTTCAGCATCGTTGACCAGGTGAATGACCTTATCTCCCTTACGATAGTGGCACTGGGGAGCTTCAAAACTGAGTTGGTCTTTTTGTGGTGGATTAAGGAGGTCTTGCATGAGTTGGTTGATGGCATCAATCCCTGCTGTTCCTCGGTACATGGGCGCCAGAACTTGGATATCACGGGCAGGGATACCACTTCTTAGGGCAGCGCCTAAGATTTTCTCAATCGTAGCAGGAATATGGCCACTAGCAATTTCAAAGTAGGAACGATCTGCTTTTTTCTGGGTGAAATCGGCTGGCAGGATGCCCTGTCGAATTTGACTAGCTAGGGTAACGATAGTTGATTCTTCGCTTTGTCGGTAAATTTTTTCCAAACGAGTCTGAGGAATCAAGGGAATATGAAGCAGATCCGCTAGAACCTGTCCAGGGCTGACAGACGGTAGTTGGTCGCTGTCACCCACGATGAGGATCTTACTGTTCGAAGAGATGTTGGAGAAGAGTTGGTTGGCCAGCCAAGTATCCACCATGGAAAATTCATCCACGATGATAAAGTCAGCATCCAGATAATCTTCCAGATGACTGGTATCATCGTCCCCTGTCATTCCCAAATGGCGGTGTATGGTCGCGCTAGGCAAACCTGTCAATTCATTCATGCGCCGAGCGGCTCGTCCAGTTGGAGCAGCAAGAAGAATAGGTAGGTTGCTTTTTTTCCTGAGGTCAAGTCCTTCTAAAAGGGCATAAACAGCTATGATCCCATTGATAACCGTTGTCTTACCAGTACCAGGTCCACCTGTTAGGATAAAGACCTTGTTCTGGATAGCATCACAAATAGCTTGTTTTTGAATGTTATCATACTCAATCTCCAAATCTTCTTCGACAGTAGCGATATGTTTTTGAATGGTTTTTAAATCCTGGCTCTTCTGTTTTCCTTTTTCAAGGATACGAACCAAGTGACTGCGGATGCCTTCCTCGGCGAAAAAGAGGCTGTTGTCAAAAATCTTGGTATCAATCTGCTGAACCTTGTCTTCTTCGATCAGGTAGGAGAGTTCTTGGGCCACTTGGCTGGGATCCAGTTCCACGGGGCGGGAAGACTCAAGTAGGGTTAGAGTTTGTTCTAGCAGATCTCGTGCTTCAACATAGGTGTCCCCTGTTTCCATACAGGCCTGAAAAAGACTGTGAACTAGACCGGCGCGGAAGCGTTCAGGAGCCTGACTTTCTATGCCTAGTTCTTCCGCTAATTGGTCAGCAATGGTAAAGCCCAAGCCCTTGATATCCTCGACTAACTGGTAGGGATAATTTTCAACCACATCAAGGGTTTCTTCCTTGTAAAAGTCTTGAATCTGAAAGGCTAGTTTGTTGGGAATGCCGTAGTTGGCTAGCTTGGCCAAGACCATCTCTGTTCCGTAGTTGAGGCGGAGAGTAGAGACGAAGGCCTCGCGATTTTTAGCAGAGAGTCCTGAGATACCTTCTAGCTTTTCTGGGTGTTGCAGAATTTCGTCAATGGTATTGTCGCCATAGGTATCTACAATTTTCTGAGCTGTCTTGAGACCAATCCCCTTGAAATGGCTACTTGAAAAGTACTTGACCAAGCCCTTGCTAGTTGGTTTTGCTCTTTCATACCGGCTGATTTGCAGTTGTTCCCCATACTTGGAGTGCTGGACAATTTGTCCCCAAAAAGTATAGTCTTCTCCCTCAATCACATCAGCCATAGTGCCCGTGACAATGATTTCAAAATCATCAAAATCCTCTGCGTCCGTATCGTCGATTTCTAGGAGAAGAATGCGATAAAAATTGCTGGGATTTTCAAAAATAATCCGTTCAATGGTTCCTGAAAAATAAACTTCCATAAGATTCCTTTGCATAAATAGGTGAGAGTTAATACTCTTCGAAAATCAAATTCAAACTACGTCAGCTTCGCCTTGCCGTACTCAAGTACAGCCTGCGGCTAGCTTCCTAGTTTGCTCTTTGATTTTCATTGAGTATAACTTTGTTTCTATCTTAATCAAACTGGATAGTGAATAATCACTTCTCACGATAGAAGAAGAGGCTGAGATTCTTGATTCTCGGCCTCTTAGGTTTCTTAAAATGTTCCGATACGGGTGATTGGCCAGAAGCGGAATTTAGCTTCCCCTGTGATATCTTTTGCTTTGAAGGTACCTACGTGGCGGCTGTCGCTAGAAACCAGGCGGTCGTCTCCGAGGAGAAGGTATTCTCCTTCTGGGACAGTAAAGCTAAAGTTGGTGTTGTAGTTGACATCAACTGTGAAGGCTTGGGCTTTTTCAGCGATACTTCTAAAGAAAGTTCCTTTATTTCCTTCAAAGCCCTTGCCTGAGTATGTGCTTTGGAGTTTGTCATCCTTGAAGCGTTTGATGTAGTCAGCTAGGTAAGGCTCATCTGTCTCTTTATCATTGATGTAAAGTTTATCGTTTTCGTAACGGATGGTGTCTCCAGGCATTCCGATGACACGTTTGACGATGTCCTTATTTCCATCTTCCTCATGGGCAACCACGATATCAAATCGGTCAATAGGTAGGTGTTTGACAACAAAGAGGATTTCGCCATCCGCTAGGGTAGGATCCATAGAATGCCCTTCTACGCGAACATTACTCCAAAAAAAGATACGACTTAAAGCTAGTAATGATAGAATCAGGAGGAACAATCCCCACTCTTTTAAGAAATTTTTAAATGAATTCATAACTTACCTTTCTAAGCGTTTTTTCGCTTTTTCAGTATTTTTAAAGTGCAGTTTGGCACAGAAGTTAAGTCCCTGCATTCCATAGGCCTGCAAAATCTGGCTAGCCACCTTATCAGAAGCCGTTCCAGCTCCACTTGGAAGTTGATAGCCCAGCTCT
This sequence comes from Streptococcus sp. HMSC063B03, assembly GCF_001836965.1. Lineage (GTDB taxonomy): Bacteria > Bacillota > Bacilli > Lactobacillales > Streptococcaceae > Streptococcus > Streptococcus pneumoniae_F. The sequence goes on from NZ_KV831051.1 coordinate 24,082, forward strand.
AGTCCCAGATTTTCAAGATTTTCTAGAAAGAGATCACGCGCAATGATAGAAGAAACTGCGACAGCCAAGTATTTGCCCTCAGCCTTTTCTTCTAAGCTGATAGGATTGCTGAAACGATTGGCCTCTTGTGCCAAGTACTTGTCATAATTTTTAGCACTGGTAAAGGCATCAATCACAATTTTCTCAGGCTGAATGCCTTTTTGAAGAAGGAGATAGATAGCCTGATTATGGAGGGCCACCTTAACCGAAACAGCATTGTAGCGATCTCCGATGACCTCGTTGTACTTGCTTGGTGAGAGAAGCAGTGCCTGGTGCTGGATTTTTTCTTTGAGGATAGGGGCAATCTGACGGATCTTTTGGTCGGTCAGTGTCTTGGAATCCCCCACACCTAGTTTTCGCAAGAAGTCATGCTGGTCAGGTGTGACAAAGGAAGCCACAACTGCAAGTCCACCAAAGTAGGAACCATTTCCAACCTCATCCGTCCCAATCAAAGGGAGATTTTGTCCGCTGGTTTGCCCTACAACTTGATAGCCAAAGAAACGAGCGTATTTCTCAGCTCCTTCACCCTGAAGCAAGACCTTTCCAGAAGTATAGATAGAAACGGTTGCTTGAGGCAGTTTCAAAAAATAGCGAATATAGGGGTTTTTACTGGGAGCCAGACTGGTTTGATAGTGTTCAAGAAAAGCCTGAATCTTCTTTTCGCTTGGTGTGAGTGTTATACTTGCCATAGTTTCTATTGTACCATAAAAGCAGGCAAATTTGTAAAAACTGACAAAGTTAGCGAATTTTGGTATAATATCGTGAGGTGAATTTTATGGCAAATCTAAATCGATTCAAATTTACATTCGGGAAAAAATCATTAACCTTGACAACCGAGCATGATAACCTTTTTATGGAGGAAATCGCCAAGGTTGCGACAGAAAAATACCAAGCAATTAAAGAACAAATGCCTAGTGCAGACGATGAAACAATCGCTCTTTTGTTGGCAGTCAACTGTTTATCAACTCAGCTCAGCCGTGAGATTGAATTTGATGATAAGGAGCAAGAATTAGAAGAACTCCGTCACAAGCTTGTGACTTGCAAGCAAGAACAGAGCAAGATTGAGGATTCCTTATGATTTCACTCCTTCTTCTATTGGTCTTGGCTTGGGGATTTTATATCGGCTATCGGAGAGGCCTGCTCTTACAGGTTTATTACCTGATTTCAGCCATGGCATCGGCTTTTGTGGCTGGCCAGTTTTATAAGGGACTTGGTGAGCAATTTCATTTGTTGGTCCCTTATGCAAATCCGCAGGAAGGTCAGGGAACTTTCTTTTTCCCATCGGATCAACTCTTTCAATTGGATAAGGTCTTTTATGCAGGTATCGGCTACTTGCTTGTATTTGGGATTGTCTATAGCATCGGTCGTTTGCTTGGTCTCCTCTTGCACTTGATTCCTAGTAAAAAACTGGGTGGCAAGTTGTTCCAAGTTTCAGCAGGTATCTTGTCCATGTTGGTGACCTTATTTGTCTTGCAAATGACCTTGACCATCTTGGCGACCATTCCCATGGCAGCTATACAAAATCCTCTTGAAAAGAGTATTGTCGCAAAACACATCATCCAGAGCATACCGGTAACAACCAGTTGGCTCAAACAAATCTGGGTGACAAATTTAATCGGATAAAAAGGGCAGGAGTTTTCCTAGCCCTTTGTTTACAGATTTGACTCGAATCTATCAGAATGTAAAAAGCTAATACTCTTCGAAAATCTCTTCAAACCACGTCAGCTTCCATCTGCAACCTCAAAACACTGTTTTAGCAACCTGCGGCTAGCTTACTAGTTTACTCTTTGATTTTTATTGAGTATCATACACCTAGACATTCAAAGACAAGGAAATAAAGATGAATAAGAAAATATTAGAAACATTAGAGTTCAATAAGGTCAAGGTTTTGTTTGAACCCCATTTGTTGACCGAGCAGGGCTTGGAGCAATTGAGACAGCTAGCTCCGACTGCCAAAGTAGATAAAATCAAACAGGCTTTTGCTGAGATGAAGGAAATGCAGGCTCTTTTTGTTGAGCAACCGCATTTCACTATTCTCTCAACCAAGGAAATTGCAGGAGTCTGCAAGCGGTTGGAGATGGGAGCGGACCTCAATATCGAGGAGTTCCTACTCTTGAAGCGCGTACTTCTTGCTAGCCGAGAACTGAAAAGTTTTTATGCCAATCTGGAAAATGTCAGCTTGGAAGAATTAGCCCTTTGGTTTGAGAAATTACATGATTTTCCGCAGTTACAAGGAAATCTTCAAGCTTTTAATGATGCAGGTTTCATTGAAAATTTTGCCAGTGAAGAATTGGCGCGCATCCGTAGAAAAATCCATGATAGCGAGAGTCAGGTACGCGATGTTTTGCAAGACTTGCTCAAGCAAAAAGCGCAGATGTTGACAGAAGGAATTGTTGCTAGCAGAAATGGCCGTCAGGTTTTACCAGTCAAAAACACTTATCGCAACAAGATTGCAGGTGTCGTGCATGATATTTCTGCCAGCGGAAACACCGTTTATATCGAACCCCGTGAGGTGGTCAAACTGAGCGAAGAAATCGCTAGTCTGCGAGCAGATGAACGCTATGAAATGCTTCGCATTCTCCAAGAAATCTCGGAGCGAGTCCGCCCTCATGCGGCTGAGATCGCCAACGATGCTTGGATTATCGGCCATCTAGACTTGATTCGTGCCAAGGTTCGCTTTATTCAAGAAAGACAAGCAGTCGTTCCTCAGCTATCAGAAAATCAAGAGATTCAACTGCTCCATGTCTGCCATCCTCTGGTCAAAAATGCCGTTGCAAATGATGTCCATTTTGGTCAAGATTTAACAGCGATTGTCATCACAGGTCCCAATACAGGTGGTAAGACCATCATGCTCAAAACTCTGGGTTTGACACAGGTTATGGCTCAGTCAGGGTTGCCGATTTTAGCAGACAAGGGAAGTCGTGTTGGTATTTTTGAAGAAATCTTTGCCGATATTGGCGATGAGCAGTCTATTGAACAGAGCTTGTCTACCTTCTCTAGCCACATGACCAATATTGTGGATATTCTTGGCAAGGTCAACCAACATTCACTCTTACTCTTGGATGAGTTGGGGGCTGGTACAGATCCCCAAGAGGGAGCCGCCCTTGCCATGGCTATTCTGGAGGATCTTCGCCTGCGTCAGGTCAAGACTATGGCGACGACCCACTATCCAGAACTCAAGGCCTACGGTATTGAGACAGCCTTTGTGCAAAATGCCAGCATGGAGTTTGATACTGCAACTCTTCGCCCGACCTATCGCTTTATGCAGGGTGTTCCTGGCCGAAGCAATGCCTTTGAAATTGCTAAACGTTTAGGTCTATCTGAAGTTATCGTAGGGGATGCCAGTCAGCAGGTTGATCAGGACAATGATGTCAATCGGATTATTGAGCAACTGGAAGAGCAGACATTTGAAAGTCGTAAACGCTTGGACAATATCCGTGAGGTGGAGCAAGAAAATCTCAAGATGAACCGTGCTCTAAAAAAACTTTACAACGAGCTCAATCGTGAAAAGGAAACCGAGCTTAACAAGGCGCGTGAACAGGCTGCTGAGATTGTGGACATGGCCCTAAGTGAAAGTGACCAGATTCTCAAAAATCTCCACAGTAAATCCCAACTCAAACCCCACGAAATTATTGAAGCAAAGGCCAAGTTGAAAAAATTGGCTCCTGAAAAAGTAGATTTGTCTAAAAATAAAGTTCTTCAAAAGGCCAAGAAAAAACGTGCTCCAAAGGTGGGAGATGATATCGTGGTTCTCAGTTATGGACAGCGTGGTACCCTGACCAGTCAACTCAAAGATGGCCGCTGGGAAGCCCAAGTCGGCTTGATTAAGATGATCTTAGAAGAGAAAGAATTTGACCTTGTTCAAGCCCAGCAAGAAAAGCAAGTCAAGAAGAAACAGGTCAATGTCGTGAAACGAACTTCTGGTCGAGGACCTCAAGCCAGACTGGACCTTCGAGGCAAACGTTATGAAGAGGCCATGAATGAGCTAGATGCCTTTATCGACCAAGCCTTGCTTAATAATATGGCTCAAGTAGATATCATCCATGGTATCGGAACAGGTGTCATCCGTGAAGGTGTCACCAAATACCTACAAAGAAACAAGCATGTCAAGAGTTTCGGCTATGCCCCACAAAATGCTGGAGGCAGTGGCGCGACTATTGTCACTTTTAAAGGATAGCAGTATTCTGGGCTTTATAAAGTAAAAACTGTTGAACTAATTTTTACTAATAAACACATTGACAAAAGACAACATTTTTTGTAAAATAAGAATCAATTAAATACCAACACCGAATGAAGTTTAATAGAAGTGGCAAATCGTTTGATTTTCCATGACTGTAAATGGACGGAACTCTGGAGAGACCGTAAAGGCACCGAAGGGGCAAGGCAGGCAACTGCTCAAACTCTCAGGTAAAAGGACAGAGCTAGGATAGACCGCTTTTTAGCATTTATCTAAGCATTCCAGAGTACATGTATCTTGCATGTGCTCTTTCTTTTGGGGTTGAAAAGATAGGAGAAGGAAATGTTAGAATTGCTTAAATCAATCGATGCTTTTGCTTGGGGACCACCCCTCTTGATTCTCTTGGTCGGGACAGGGATTTACCTAACTATTCGTCTAGGACTCTTGCAGGTTTTGCGGCTGCCCAAGGCCTTTCAGCTTATTTTTACTAAGGACAAGGGGCATGGGGATGTATCCAGTTTTGCGGCCTTGTGTACAGCCCTAGCAGCGACAGTTGGTACGGGAAATATTATCGGGGTGGCGACAGCTATCAAGGTCGGTGGACCAGGAGCTCTCTTTTGGATGTGGATGGCGGCTTTCTTTGGAATGGCTACCAAGTATGCGGAAGGACTACTAGCTATTAAATACCGTACCAAGGACGACCATGGTGCAGTAGCGGGAGGTCCCATGCACTATATCCTTCTAGGGATGGGAGAAAAGTGGCGTCCCCTTGCTATCTTCTTTGCCCTGGCAGGTGTCTTAGTGGCTTTATTGGGGATCGGAACCTTCACTCAGGTCAACTCAATTACAGAATCTATCCAAAATACAACCGCTATTTCGCCAGCCATCACCGCTCTTGTGTTGTCTGTATTTGTAGCAATTGCAGTCTTTGGTGGACTCAAGTCCATTTCAAAGGTTTCAACTACTGTTGTTCCTTTTATGGCTATCATCTATATTTTAGGAACTCTTACAGTTATTTTCTTTAATATTGGGAAAATCCCTGCCACAATCGCTTTAATCTTGACATCGGCTTTTAGTCCAGTTGCTGCGGTGGGTGGTTTTGCTGGGGCTAGCATTCGAATGGCTATTCAAAATGGTGTAGCGCGAGGTGTTTTCTCGAACGAATCTGGTTTGGGTTCTGCTCCCATTGCAGCTGCTGCGGCTAAGACAAATGAACCGGTAGAGCAAGGTTTGATTTCCATGACAGGAACCTTTATTGATACCCTCATTATCTGTACCTTGACTGGTTTAACCATCTTGGTAACTGGTGTTTGGAGTGGTGACTTGAATGGAGTTGCCTTGACTCAGTCAGCCTTCTCAACAGTCTTTTCACATTTTGGTCCTGCCCTTTTGACCATCTTCCTTGTACTCTTTGCCTTTACGACGATTCTAGGTTGGAACTATTACGGGGAACGTTGTTTCGAGTTCCTCTTTGGGGTTCGCTTTATCTGGCTCTACCGTGTGATTTTTGTACTCATGGTCTTGTTGGGAGGATTTATCGAGTTGGATATGGTTTGGATTATCGCAGATATTGTCAACGCCTTGATGGCTCTGCCAAACTTGATTGCCCTCTTAGTCTTGTCACCAGTCGTCATTTCTGAGACTAAAAAGTATTTTAATAAATAATGGAATCACACATTGCGTGTGATTTTTTGCTTTCATAAAAAATTTCTATCAGTGCAATTTAAAATATATATTATACACGGTATAGAATCTGTGATAGACTAGGTTTCAACAAAATGAAAAGAGGTTTTATGATGACAACATTTACAATCCATACAGTAGAATCAGCACCAGCAGAAGTGAAAGAAGTTCTTGAAACAGTAGAAAAAGATAACAATGGCTATATTCCTAACCTAATCGGTCTCTTGGCTAATGCACCGACTGCTTTGGAGGCTTACCGTACTGTCGGAGCCATTAACCGTCGCAACAGCCTGACACCCGTTGAGCGTGAAGTGGTGCAAATCACGGCAGCTGTGACCAATGGTTGTGCCTTCTGCGTCGCAGGTCACACAGCCTTTTCAATCAAACAAATCCAGATGAATGATGATCTTCTGCAAGCCCTTCGCAATCGTACTCCAATCGAAACAGATCCTAAATTAGACACTCTGGCTAAGTTTACTTTGGCAGTTATCAATACCAAGGGTCGTGTTGGAGATGAAGCCTTGGCTGAGTTTCTAGAAGCTGGCTACACTCAACAAAATGCCTTGGATGTGGTTCTTGGTGTCAGCCTAGCAAGCCTCTGTAACTATGCCAATAACCTAGCCAATACACCAATTAACCCAGAATTGCAACCTTATGCCTAATTCATATCTGAGTAAAATGAAGTCTGAAATAATCGGACTTCGTTTTTTAAGTCCTCATTTAAGTGCTTTTATGCTATACTGAAACTAACATGATTATTGGAGGTTAGGATGAAAAAACTCCCCTTGGTATTTTCTGGTTGTTTGCTAGGTTTGGCAGGAGCTGGAAATCTTATTTTAAATACGTTGCCGGTTCTATCCCATCTTTTTAGTCTGACTGGTTTGCTTTTGTGGATCTATTTTCTGCTTTTGCATCTCTTTAATTGGAAGGAAACCAAGCAGGAATTGACCAAGCCTCCTCTTTTGTCAGGCATGGCGACCTTTCCTATGGCTGGGATGATTTTATCTACCTATGTTTTTCGTGTGTTTTCTCATCTTCCTTTAGTAGCGCAAGGGCTCTGGTGGTTTTCATTTCTCTTGGATTTGGCCTTGATTGCTGGTTTCACCATCAAGTTTGCTTATCCGGGTCGGAGGGTTCATGCGACTCCTAGCTGGACGGTTCTCTATGTTGGGATAGCGGTGGCTGCCTTGACCTATCCTCTGGTAGGCATCATCGAAATTGCCTATGCGACATTGAGTTTTGGTTTTCTCTTGACCTTCTATCTCTATCCCCTTATTTATAGCGATTTAAAGAAACATCCACTCCCACTAGCCATGCTTGGACAAGAAGGAATCTACTGTGCTCCCTTCTCTCTACTCTTGGCTTCTCTGGTTCGAGTTGGAGGAGCCAGCCTACCAACTTGGGTCTTGATTGCCATGATCTTGGCTTCTCAATCCTTCTTTTTCTTTGTTTTAACTCGCCTGCCTAATATTTTAAAACAAGGCTTTCAACCAGCCTTCTCAGCCCTCACCTTCCCGACCATTATCACAGCTACCTCGCTCAAGATGGCTCAGGGAATCTTGAAACTTCCATTTTTGGATTATTTGGTACTGGCTGAAACTGTTATATGCCTAACTATTTTATTCTTTGTATTAGGCGCTTATCTGATTTGGTTACGAAAAAAGGTCTAGCTAGAAATAGCTAAACCTTATTTTTTATGGTTTGATAACTTCAGCTCCACCCATGTATGGACGAAGTGCTTCTGGGATGGTCACAGAACCATCTTCATTTTGGTAATTTTCAAGAATAGCAGCCACTGTACGTCCAACTGCAAGTCCAGAACCGTTCAAGGTATGAAGGAGTTTCACCTTGCCATCAGCTTCATCACGGTAACGGATTTGGGCACGACGGGCTTGGAAATCTTCTGTGTTTGAACAGCTTGAGATTTCACGGTAGGTATTTTGTGCTGGAATCCAAACTTCCAAGTCATAAGTCTTAGCAGCTGAGAAGCCCATATCTCCAGTAGAGAGAGCAACGACACGGTATGGAAGGTTAAGTTTTTGAAGAATGTTTTCAGCGTTGGCTGTCATTTTTTCCAATTCCTCATATGACTCTTCTGGTTTGGCAAATTTAACCATTTCAACCTTGTGGAATTGGTGCAAGCGGATCAAGCCACGAGTATCACGACCAGCTGAACCAGCCTCGGAACGGAATGATGGACTCATAGCAGTGAAGTAGATTGGCAGGTCTTTACCGTCAAGGATTTCATCACGGTAGTAGTTTGTTAGAGGAACCTCAGCTGTAGGAATAAGGACATAATTGCTGTTGCTGAGTTCAAAAGTGTCTTCCTTGAATTTTGGATATTGCCCAGTACCAAACATAGAGTCGTGGTTAACCATGTATGGTGTGATGACTTCAGTATAGCCTTCTTTTCCATGTTCATCCAACATAAAGTTGTAGATGGCACGTTCCAAACGAGCACCGAGTCCTTTATAGAAGAGGAAGCGAGCTCCTGTTACCTTACCGCCACGTTCCCAATCAAGGATACCAAGGTCTTCGCCAAGATCCCAGTGAGCTTTTGGCTCGAAATCGAACTCGCGCGGAGTCCCCCAACGGCGAACTTCCACATTGTCATCTTCATCAGCCCCAACAGGAACGCTGTCAGCTGGGATGTTTGGAAGAGTAGTGGTAAATTCTGTCAATTTAGCATCGATTTCTGCCAATTCAGCATCCAAGGCTTTGACTTCAGCAGATAGATTTTGCATGGCAGCAATCTTGTCATCTGCATTTTCCTTGTTGCGTTTGGCTTGGGCAATCTCAGCAGAAACTGTGTTGCGTTCTGCCTTGAGAGTTTCAACCTTGACTAAAATGTCACGACGTTTAGCATCGATTTCTTTCATTTCATTCAAGACAGCAGCATCTACACCACGTGTAGCCAATTTTTCTGCGACAGCATCAAAGTCTGTACGAATACGTTTGATATCTAACATAAGAACTCCTTTATGAAAAAAGCACACCTGACAAAGCGTTGGAGTGGCAGGGCCACGGTTCCATCCAACTTCACAGGTGTGCACTTGATTGTGTATGCAATTGTTACTAACGGTAGAATTTCACCTATCCCTCCTATCTGCTCGCAGCACCCGCAGACTTTCTGAAAGAAGAAGACAACCTACTTATCCGTTGCTATGATTATACTAAAGTTTCTACTTTTTTGCAAATAGATTTTTAAATTTTTGCCCAATGGTCTGAATCAGAGTTGGAAGTTTGACGACCTTGTCATTGCCCAGTTTTTCGCGAGCAATTTTGAGGATGGCACCTGAGTCTTTTGAAGCAAAGAGGAATTTTCCTCTGTCTGTAAAGACTTCGAAGTGACGACTGATTTTGCGACCAGAGACATTAGCTCCAATCTGGTTGATATGACTCCAAGGAATCTGGATAAATTGTTCGACATTGACATCTGGGTAAAATTCCAGAGCCTGATCTCCGACAAGGAATTTCCCAACTTTTCCAGCTATAGAGAGGTAGGAGGTGCCTGTCGTATTGAGGAGCACTGTTTTGTTAAGTGATTGGGCCATGATTAGTCTTCCTTACTTTCACCGAAAAAGGCATTGTAGAGGGCTTTAATTGCTGCTTTTTCTTGGTCTTTATTGACAACAAACATGATAGAAACTTCACTAGAACCTTGAGACATCATCTGGATATTGATCTTGTTTTCAGATAGAGCACGTGTAGCAGTAGCAGTTACTCCGATATGACTCTTCATTTTTTCTCCAACAATCATAATGATTGAAAGGTCGTGTTCGATTTCTGCATGGTCTACTTCAGCTTTTTGAACCAATTGACGCAGGATTTCTTCTTCCTTGATAGGAGTTAGTTCACGAGAACGGAGAATGATTGAAAGATCGTCGATACCAGTTGGCATATGTTCCCAACCAATGTTGAGGTCTTCAAGGATTTGCAGAACCTTGCGACCAAATCCAATCTCGCGGTTCATGAGGTATTTAGACATGTTGATGCTGACAAAGTCAGAATCACCGGCAATTCCTACAACTGGAAATTCATCACTACTGTGTTTTAGAACGATACGAGTACCTGGATGGTCAGGATTGTTGGTATTCTTGATAACCAGAGGAATTTTTCCTCGGTAGGCAGGAAGAAGAGCTTCGTCATGAAGAACTGAGAATCCTGCATAAGCCAACTCACGCATTTCACGGTAGGTCAACTCAGGAATCGAGTGTGGTTGGTGGATAATTCCTGGGTGAGCTGCAAAGATACCATCAACATCCGTAAAGTTTTCATAGAGGTCGGCTTTAACCCCTGCAGCAATGATAGAACCTGTAATGTCTGAGCCTCCACGTGAGAAGGTACAGATTTGATTTTCCTTAGTAACTCCAAAGAAACCAGGAATGACAAGGACTTCATTTGCATTTGTCAATTCTTCAATCTTGTCATAACTTGATGGCACGATGCGAGCGTTGCCCGGCTCACTTGTTACCACAATCCCAGCTTCTCTAGGGTGAACATAGCGTGCATCGATACCGTTTTGGTTAAAATAGGCAGCAATCAATTTGGCATTGTTGTTTTCACCCGCTGCTAGGAAAGTATCGTAGAGAAATTCGTTTTCTTCGATAGGAAGAGTTGCCAAGGCCCGAATACTTTTTGAAATTTTTTCTAGAACAGCTGGTTTCAGTTCCAATTCACTAACCATAGCGGCATAGCGTTCAATAATCCAGTTCTGACTTTTGCTAATATCGTTACCAGCAACATAGTCGCGGTAGTATTTAATCAAGGCATCCGTAACCTTAGTATCTTCAGCATTGCGTTTACCGGGCGCAGAAACGACCACAAAACGACGCTCTGAATCACTTTTGACAATGTTTAAAACTTTTTCTAATTGACTAGCAGAGGCAAGAGAGCTACCTCCAAATTTAACAACTTTCATAAGAACTCCTAAAGTAAGTATTTTATACGATTATAGCAGAAAGAAAGCCTTTTTTCAATGAAGAAAATAAGATGCGTTCTAGTATAAAGCGAGCCTTTCTAATCGGCTGAGACACTTTCAGTTGATTTTTTCTTGCTTTCTGATTTTAAAAAAGATATACTTTGAAAATAAAATAATTTAACCAGCTTATAAAATAAAAAGGAGTTCAAATGGAACACATTATTTATCAGCTTGAAGAGGATTTGGCAATCCTTACCTTGAATCGTCCTGAGGTCGCAAATGGTTTTCATATTCCTATGTGTGAGGAGATTTTAGAAGCTCTGACTTTGGCAGAAGAGGATTCGGCTGTGCATTTTGTCTTAATCAACGCGAATGGCAAAGTCTTTTCAGTTGGGGGAGATTTAGTAGAGATGAAGCGAGCAGTAGATGAGGATGATATTCCATCATTGACGAAAATCGCAGAATTGGTCAATACTATTTCTTATAAAATCAAGCAAATTGCTAAACCTGTCTTGATGGAGGTTGATGGGGCTGTTGCAGGTGCCGCAGCGAATATGGCTGTTGCTGCAGATTTCTGTCTGGCAACGGATAAGGCTAAATTTATCCAAGCCTTTGTTGGAGTTGGTTTGGCTCCAGATGCAGGAGGGATTCATCTCTTGAGCCGAAGTATTGGTGTGACGCGTGCTACTCAACTAGCCATGACAGGAGAGGCTTTGACAGCAGAAAAAGCTCTAGAGTGGGGTGTGGTTTACCGTATTTCTGAAGCTGATAAGTTAGAAAAAACCAGAGAACAGCTTCTTAAAAAATTAAGACGTGGTTCAAGCAATTCCTATGCTGCCATTAAGAAGTTGGTTTGGGAGAGCCAATTCAAAGATTGGCAAGATTATGCTACTTTAGAACTGAACCTACAGGAATCCTTAGCTCAAACAGAGGATTTCAAAGAGGGAGTTCGGGCTCATTCGGAAAGAAGAAGACCTAAATTTACAGGAAAATAAAAAAATACTTGCGCCATTCTTTGAACTTTGATATAATTCTTCTGTCAAATGTTTTGATTGTAAAAGTTTTTTTGAGAAGGAGGGAAAGAAAGTTTGGACTACCAACGAATTAATGAATATTTAACGTCTATATTTAACAATGTCCTCGTTATTGAGGAAGTTAGCTTGAGAGGTAGTCGTTTCAAGGATATCTCCATCAAAGAAATGCATACGATTGATGTGATTGGAAAAGTTCCAGATGTGACACCAAGTCAAGTGTCAAAAGAGTTGATGGTGACTCTTGGGACAGTTACGACTAGTTTGAATAATCTCGAACGTAAGGGTTATATTGAACGCATTCGTTCAGAACATGATCGACGTGTGGTGCATCTGCATTTGACAAAGAAAGGTCGCTTGGTTCATAGGCTACATAAACGCTTCCACAAGGCCATGGTTGAAAAAATCATTGATGGTATGAGTAAGCAAGAAATGGAGGTTATGAGCAAAGGTTTGACTAATCTTTATCAATTTTTGGAGGATTTGAGATAATGGCTTTTGCAAAAATAAGCCAGGTTGCTCATTATGTGCCAGAGCAAGTGGTTACAAATCATGATTTGGCTCAGATTATGGATACCAATGATGAGTGGATTTCAAGTCGGACGGGAATACGTCAAAGACATATCTCAAGAACAGAATCTACTAGTGATCTGGCTACAGAGGTTGCTAAGAAACTGATGACAAAAGCTGGAATCACAGGGGAGGAACTGGATTTTATCATCCTAGCTACCATTACTCCAGATTCGATGATGCCCTCTACAGCTGCTCGTGTTCAAGCTAATATTCGTGCTAATAAGGCCTTTGCTTTTGACCTAACAGCAGCTTGCAGTGGATTTGTATTTGCTCTTTCAACTGCTGAAAAGTTTATCGCTTCTGGTCGCTTTCAAAAAGGCTTGGTGATTGGTAGTGAGACCCTCTCTAAAGCAGTCGATTGGTCAGACCGATCAACAGCTGTTTTGTTTGGAGATGGTGCTGGTGGTGTCTTGTTAGAAGCTAGCAAGCAAGAGCATTTCTTGGCAGAAAGTCTCAATAGCGATGGAAGTCGCAGCGAGTGTCTGACCTACGGACATTCAGGCTTGCATTCTCCGTTTTCAGATCAAGAAAATGCAGATTCATTTTTGAAGATGGATGGACGCGCAGTCTTTGATTTTGCTATTCGGGATGTAGCCAAGTCTATCAAGCAGACTATTGATGAATCTCCTATAGAGGCGACAGACTTGGATTATCTGCTACTTCATCAGGCTAATGACCGTATTTTGGATAAGATGGCTAAAAAAATTGGTGTCGACCGAGATAAACTTCCAGCCAATATGATGGAATATGGCAATACCAGTGCAGCCAGTATCCCGATTTTACTTTCAGAGTGTGTAGAACAAGACCTTATCCGTTTAGATGGTAGCCAGACTGTTCTACTATCAGGCTTCGGTGGAGGTTTGACATGGGGCACGCTCATTCTTACAATTTAGGTAATCATGTGGTGAACACATTGTTATAAAAAAACTATTTATTTTAAAGGAGTCCTATCATGGCAGTATTTGAAAAAGTACAAGAAATTATCGTTGAAGAACTTGGAAAAGACGCATCAGAAGTAACACTTGAATCAACTTTTGATGATTTGGACGCAGATTCATTGGACTTGTTCCAAGTAATCTCAGAAATCGAAGATGCTTTTGATATCCAAATCGAAGCAGAAGATGACCTGAAAACAGTTGGTGACTTGGTTGCCTACGTTGAAGAGCAAACAAAATAAACAGAATATAAATAGAAGGAGTAGGGGAACCCGCTCCCTCTTGTTTAGGCAATAGTTTGATTGTCAAATTATGATGGTATCGAACTATTACGTAAGCAAGAAACGATGGAGGCACTATGAAAACGCGTATTACAGAATTATTGAATATTGATTATCCTATTTTCCAAGGAGGAATGGCCTGGGTTGCTGATGGTGATTTGGCAGGGGCTGTTTCCAAGGCTGGAGGACTAGGGATTATCGGTGGGGGAAATGCCCCTAAAGAAGTTGTCAAGGCAAATATTGATAAAATCAAATCATTGACTGATAAACCCTTTGGTGTCAACATTATGCTTTTGTCTCCCTTTGTGGAAGATATTGTAGACCTCGTTATCGAGGAAGGGGTTAAGGTAGTTACAACAGGCGCAGGAAATCCAAGCAAATACATGGAGCGTTTCCATGAAGCTGGTATTACAGTTATTCCCGTTGTTCCAAGTGTTGCCCTAGCTAAACGCATGGAAAAAATCGGTGCGGACGCTGTTATTGCAGAAGGAATGGAAGCTGGGGGACACATTGGGAAATTAACAACCATGACCTTAGTGCGCCAGGTGGCTGCAGCTGTATCTATTCCTGTCATTGCTGCAGGAGGGATTGCAGATGGTGAAGGTGCTGCGGCTGGCTTTATGCTAGGTGCAGAGGCTATTCAGGTTGGAACTCGTTTTGTCGTTGCAAAAGAGTCTAATGCTCATCCAAATTACAAGGCGAAAATTTTAAAAGCTAGAGATATTGATACTACGATTTCAGCCCAACACTTTGGACATGCTGTTCGAGCTATTAAAAACCAATTGACTCGTGATTTTGAACAAGCTGAAAAAGATGCTTTTAAACAAGAAAATCCAGATTTGGAAATTTTTGAACAAATGGGAGCGGGTGCTCTAGCCAAAGCGGTTGTTCACGGAGATGTGGATGGTGGATCTGTTATGGCAGGTCAAATTGCAGGCCTTGTTTCCAAAGAAGAAACCGTTGAAGAAATCCTAAAAGATTTGTATTACGGAGCAGCTAAGAAAATTCAAGAAGAAGCCTCTCGTTGGGCAGGAGTTGTAAGAAATGACTAAAACAGCCTTTTTATTTGCTGGCCAAGGTGCCCAGTATCTAGGTATGGGACGGGATCTCTATGATCACTACCCGATTGTCAAAGAAACGATTGATCAAGCGAGTCAGGTACTCGGTTATGATTTGCGTTATCTCATTGATACGGAAGAAGAAAAGCTCAATCAGACTCGCTATACGCAACCAGCTATTTTAGCGACTTCAGTTGCTATCTACCGTTTATTGCAAGAAAAGGGCTATCAGCCTGATATGGTTTCTGGTTTGTCTCTTGGAGAATACTCTGCCTTGGTAGCCAGCGGTGCTTTGAATTTTGAAGAAGCGGTTGCTTTGGTTGCTAAGCGTGGCGCCTATATGGAAGAAGCGGCTCCTGCTGGCTCTGGTAAGATGGTCGCAGTTCTCAATACGCCAGTAGAGGTCATTGAAGAAGTCTGTCAAAAAGCTTCTGAACTTGGAGTGGTTACCCCAGCCAACTATAATACACCTGCACAAATCGTGATTGGTGGAGAAGTGGCTGCAGTTGACCGAGCTGTCGAACTCTTGCAAGAAGCAGGTGCCAAACGCTTGATTCCTCTCAAGGTTTCAGGTCCCTTTCATACTGCTCTCCTTGAGCCTGCTAGCCAGAAACTAGCTGAAACTCTAGCTCAGGTAAGTTTTTCAGATTTCACTTGTCCCCTAGTCGGCAATACAGAAGCTGCAGTTATGAAAAAAGAAGACATTGCTCAACTTTTGACGCGTCAGGTCAAGGAGCCAGTTCGTTTCTATGAAAGTATTGCAGTTATGCAAGAAGCAGGTGTAACCAACTTTATCGAGATTGGTCCGGGGAAAGTCTTGTCAGGCTTTGTCAAAAAAATTGATAAAACAGCTAAACTAGCCAATGTTGAAGATCAGGCGAGTTTGGAAGCCTTGCTAGAAAACGAGTAATCCCTTCTCCCACAAATACAAGAGGAAACAGGAGAAAAGAATGCAACTAAAAAATAAAAATATCTTTATTACAGGTTCGAGTCGTGGGATTGGTCTTGCCATCGCTCACAAGTTTGCTCAGGCAGGAGCCAATATTGTTTTAAACAGTCGTGGGGCAATCTCAGAAGAATTGCTCGTTGAGTTTGCAGACTATGATGTCAAGGTGGTTCCTATTTCAGGAGACGTGTCAGATTTTGCAGATGCTAAACGTATGGTTGATCAAGCCATTGCAGAACTGGGTTCAGTAGATGTTTTGGTAAACAATGCAGGGATTACCCAAGATACCCTTATGATCAAGATGACAGAAGCGGATTTTGAAAAAGTGCTCAAGGTTAACTTGACTGGTGCCTTTAACATGACACAATCAGTCTTGAAACCGATGATGAAAGCCAGAGAAGGTGCTATCATTAATATGTCTAGTGTTGTTGGTTTGATGGGAAATATCGGTCAAGCTAACTATGCAGCTTCTAAGGCTGGTTTGATTGGTTTTACCAAGTCTGTGGCGCGTGAAGTGGCTAATCGCAATATCAGAGTTAATGCTATTGCACCTGGAATGATTGAGTCCGATATGACAGCTGTTCTATCAGACAAGGTAAAAGATGCCATGCTGGCGCAAATTCCTATGAAAGAATTTGGGCAGGCAGAGCAGGTTGCAGATTTGACAGTATTTTTAGCAGGCCAAGATTATCTAACTGGTCAAGTGGTTGCCATTGATGGTGGCTTAAGTATGTAGCAGAAGCTAGAGGTAAAAAAGATGAAACTAAATCGCGTAGTAGTAACAGGTTATGGAGTAACATCTCCAATCGGAAATACACCAGAAGAATTTTGGAATAGTTTGACAACTGGAAAAATCGGAATTGGTCCAATTACAAAATTTGACCATAGTGACTTTGATGTGCATAATGCAGCAGAAATCCAAGATTTTCCTTTTGATAAATACTTTGTTAAGAAAGATACCAATCGTTTCGATAACTACTCTTTGTATGCCTTGTACGCAGCCCAAGAAGCTGTTAATCATGCCAATTTAGATGTAGAGGCTCTTGACAAGGATCGTTTTGGTGTTATCGTTGCCTCTGGTATTGGTGGAATCAAAGAAATTGAAGATCAAGTGCTTCGCCTAAATGACAAAGGGCCAAAACGTGTGAAACCATTGACCCTTCCAAAAGCCTTGCCAAATATGGCTTCAGGAAATGTTGCTATGCGTTTTGGAGCAAACGGTGTTTGTAAATCTATCAATACTGCCTGCGCTTCATCAAATGACGCGATTGGGGATGCCTTCCGCTCAATTAAATTTGGTTTCCAAGACGTTATGTTGGTAGGTGGTTCAGAAGCTTCTATCACACCTTTTGCTATTGCTGGTTTCCAAACCCTAACTGCTCTCTCAACTACAGAGGATCCTACTCGAGCTTCTATCCCATTTGATAAGGACCGTAATGGTTTTGTCATGGGTGAAGGTTCAGGGATGTTGGTTCTTGAAAGTCTTGAACACGCTGAAAAACGTGGTGCAACCATCCTTGCTGAAGTGGTTGGTTACGGAAATACTTGTGATGCTTACCATATGACTTCTCCTCATCCAGAAGGGCAGGGAGCAATTAAGGCTATCAAGCTAGCCTTGGAAGAAGCAGAGATTTCTCCAGAGAAAGTAGCCTATGTCAATGCTCACGGAACGTCAACTCCTGCTAATGAAAAAGGAGAAAGTGGTGCTATCGTAGCTGTTCTTGGTAAGGAAGTACCTGTATCATCAACTAAGTCATTCACAGGCCATTTGCTAGGAGCTGCAGGTGCGGTAGAAGCTATCGTCACAATCGAAGCTATGCGTCATAACTTTGTACCAATGACAGCTGGAACAAGTGAAGTATCAGATTATATCGAAGCCAATGTCGTTTATGGACAAGGCTTGGAGCAAGAAATTCCATACGCTATTTCAAATACTTTTGGTTTTGGTGGCCACAATGCAGTTCTTGCTTTCAAACGTTGGGAGAATAAATAACTATGAATTTAAACGATATTAAAGACTTGATGGCCCAATTTGACCAGTCAAGTTTGAGAGAATTTTCTTATAGAAATGGGACGGATGAGTTACAGTTTAGCAAGAATGAAGCTAGACTTGTGCCTGAAGTTGCACCTCAGGTCGCTCCTGCGCCTGCTGTAGCAACACCAAGTCCAGTAGCTTCAACATCTGCTCCAGTAGAAACTGTAGTGGAAGAAGTTCCTGCTTCAGTTGAAGCAAGTGTAGCTGCTGAGGGAGATGTTGTAGAGAGCCCACTTGTTGGGGTGGCTTACTTGGCTGCTGGACCTGATAAACCTGCCTTCGTTTCAGTTGGTGATAGTGTCAAAAAAGGTCAAACATTAGTGATTATCGAAGCCATGAAAGTCATGAATGAAATTCCAGCACCTAAGGATGGTGTGGTAACGGAAATTCTCGTTTCTAACGAAGAAATGGTTGAGTTTGGTAAAGGATTGGTACGTATCAAATGATTGATATTCAAGGAATCAAAGAAGCTCTTCCCCACCGTTATCCTATGCTCCTAGTAGACCGTGTCTTGGAAGTGAGCGAGGATACTATTGTTGCCATCAAAAATGTGACCATTAATGAGCCCTTCTTTAACGGCCATTTTCCTCAATACCCTGTTATGCCAGGTGTTCTAATCATGGAAGCCTTGGCGCAAACTGCTGGTGTCTTGGAGTTGTCAAAACCTGAAAATAAAGGAAAACTAGTCTTTTACGCTGGTATGGACAAGGTTAAATTCAAGAAGCAAGTTGTACCAGGCGACCAATTGCTTATGACGGCAACTTTTGTAAAACGTCGCGGTAGCATTGCCGTGGTTGAAGCAAAGGCTGAAGTGGATGGCAAGCTTGCAGCTAGTGGTACTCTTACCTTTGCAATTGGGAACTAAGGAGGTTCTCCATGTTTCGAAAAATTTTAATTGCCAATCGTGGTGAAATTGCGGTTCGTATTATCCGTGCGGCGCGTGAATTGGGGATTGCAACGGTGGCGGTTTATTCAACTGCTGATAAGGAAGCCCTGCATACGCTTTTGGCAGATGAAGCAGTTTGTATCGGTCCTGGTAAGCCTACAGAGTCTTATCTCAATATTAATGCGGTTCTATCAGCTGCAGTCTTGACTGAGGCAGAAGCCATTCACCCAGGTTTCGGATTTCTCAGTGAAAATTCCAAATTTGCAACCATGTGTGAAGAAGTTGGTATCAAGTTTATCGGTCCATCTGGTCATGTCATGGATATGATGGGAGATAAAATCAATGCGCGTGCTCAGATGATTAAAGCAGGCGTGCCTGTCATTCCAGGTTCAGATGGAGAAGTGCATAACTCTGAGGAAGCTTTGATTGTTGCTGAAAAAATTGGCTACCCTGTTATGCTCAAGGCTTCAGCAGGTGGAGGTGGTAAAGGGATTCGTAAGGTTGAAAAACCAGAAGACCTCGTTTCCGCCTTTGATACTGCTTCAAGTGAAGCCAAGGCCAATTATGGCAATGGTGCCATGTACATAGAACGGGTTATCTATCCAGCTCGTCACATCGAGGTTCAAATCCTAGGAGATGAGCATGGACATGTGATTCACTTGGGGGAACGGGATTGTTCTCTTCAACGGAATAACCAAAAGGTTTTGGAAGAAAGTCCTTCGATTGCAATCGGAAAAACGCTGCGCCATGAAATTGGTGCTGCGGCTGTTCGAGCGGCAGAGTCTGTTGGTTATGAAAATGCAGGGACCATTGAGTTTCTTCTTGATGAAGCCAGTGGTAAATTCTATTTCATGGAAATGAATACACGTGTTCAGGTAGAGCATCCAGTAACAGAATTTGTTTCAGGTGTGGATATCGTTAAGGAACAAATTCGCATTGCGGCAGGTCAGCCCCTGTCTGTGAAGCAAGAAGATATTGTTCTGCGTGGTCATGCCATCGAGTGTCGGATCAATGCAGAAAACCCAGCCTTCAACTTTGCTCCAAGTCCAGGTAAGATTACCAATCTCTATCTGCCAAGTGGAGGAGTAGGCTTGCGCGTGGATTCAGCAGTTTATCCAGGTTATACCATTCCGCCTTATTATGATAGTATGATTGCTAAAATCATCGTTCACGGTGAAAATCGTTTTGATGCCTTGATGAAAATGCAACGAGCCCTCTATGAACTAGAGATAGAGGGGGTGCAGACCAATGCAGATTTCCAGCTTGACCTCATTTCAGATCGCAATGTTATTGCTGGGGATTACGACACTTCTTTCTTGATGGAAACCTTCTTACCTAAATATCAAGAAAAAGAATAAAATGACTTCAAGAGTTTAAACCGAAAAGGGGAATCAATGGCTCTATTTAGTAAAAAAGATAAGTATATTCGAATCAATCCCAATCGTTCGGTTAGGGAAAAACCTCAAGCTAAGCCAGAGGTTCCAGATGAATTATTCTCCCAGTGTCCAGGCTGTAAGCATACCATTTATCAGAAGGATCTGGGAAGTGAGCGTATCTGTCCACATTGTAACTACACCTTTCGTATTTCTGCCCAAGAACGCTTGGCTTTGACGATTGATATGGGAACCTTCAAGGAATTGTTTACAGGAATTGAAAGCAAGGATCCCTTGCATTTCCCTGGTTATCAAAAGAAACTAGCGACTATGCGTGAAAAAACAGGTCTGGATGAAGCCGTTGTGACTGGAACAGCTCTTATAAAAGGTCAGACTGTGGCTCTTGGGATTATGGATTCTAACTTTATCATGGCTTCTATGGGTACGGTTGTAGGTGAAAAAATCACTCGTTTGTTTGAGTATGCGACTGTCGAACAATTGCCAGTTGTTCTCTTCACAGCCTCTGGTGGGGCCCGTATGCAGGAAGGAATCATGAGTCTCATGCAGATGGCCAAGATTTCTGCAGCAGTTAAACGCCATTCAAATGCTGGTCTCTTTTATCTGACCATTTTGACAGATCCAACGACAGGTGGAGTAACAGCTTCTTTCGCTATGGAAGGAGATATCATCCTAGCTGAACCACAGAGTTTAGTTGGTTTTGCCGGGCGTCGCGTCATTGAAAATACGGTTCGTGAAAGCTTACCTGAGGATTTCCAAAAGGCAGAATTCCTACTGGAACATGGCTTTGTAGATGCTATTATCAAAAGAAGAGATTTGCCAGATACGATTGCTAGCCTAGTCAGATTGCACGGAGGGGGTCCTAGATGAATATTGCAAAAATAGTCAGAGAAGCGCGTGAGCAGAGTCGCTTGACAACCTTGGACTTTGCAACAGGCATTTTTGATGAATTTATCCAATTACACGGTGACCGTTCTTTTCGTGACGATGGTGCAGTTGTTGGTGGTATCGGCTGGCTTGGGGACCAAGCTGTAACAGTGGTTGGTATCCAAAAAGGAAAGAGTTTACAAGATAACCTCAAGCGAAATTTTGGTCAACCGCATCCAGAAGGCTACCGCAAGGCCCTACGTTTGATGAAACAGGCTGAAAAGTTTGCTCGTCCAGTTGTGACCTTTATCAATACTGCAGGTGCTTATCCTGGTGTGGGAGCGGAAGAACGTGGTCAGGGAGAAGCTATTGCTCGCAATCTCATGGAAATGAGTGACCTGAAAGTTCCGATTATCGCCATCATTATAGGTGAAGGTGGTTCAGGCGGGGCTCTGGCTCTAGCAGTCGCAGACCGTGTCTGGATGCTGGAAAATTCTATCTATGCCATTCTCAGCCCAGAAGGCTTTGCTTCCATTCTATGGAAGGACGGCACTCGTGCCATGGAAGCGGCAGAACTGATGAAAATCACTTCGCATGAGCTGCTAGAAATGGATGTGGTGGATAAGGTGATTTCTGAAACGGGACTTTCTAGCAAAGAACTGATTAAGAGTGTCAAAAAAGAACTCCAAGCTGAGGTAGCTTTACTTTCACAAAAACCTCTAGAAGAGCTGTTGGAAGAACGTTATCAACGATTTAGAAAATACTAATATAAAAACTAGAACTGGCAGTCAGTTCTAGTTTTTATGTGGTTCTTACTCTGTACAGAGGGGAAAGTCAAAAGGTGCTTGGAAGACCAAACACCTTTTCGATTATTCATTTTCTTCAGTTACAAATTGACTAAGCAGTCCATTGATAAAACGGGCTGATTTTTGATCTGAAAAATTCTTAGCAAGTTCAATAGCTTCATTGACTGCTACCAGCTGAGGTGTATCAAATGATGTGATTTCAAAGATACCTAAGCGTAGTAAGTTTTTTTCGACCAAGGTCAATCGTTCAACTGTCCAGCCTGACTTGAGGTGCTGGTTGATTTGTTTATCCAACTCGTCTTTTTGAGCTTGAACGCCAGAAACCAAGTTCAGAAGAAAGGCAGGGATTTGCACATCTGCATCTTCACGGTCATGCGTGTAGGCAAAGTGGCAAGCTGTTTCCACATCTGTTCCGAATTCAAGGCTTATAAGAGCTTGAAAAGCGCATTTACGAAGTTCACGTCTAGATTCTAATAATGGACTAGTCATTGAGGAAGTCCTCGTTAAATAGATCTTTCAACTCAGGTTTTGGTGTTTTATCTGGAACGATTCCTGCAACATGGATGTTGACAGCAGCAAGTTCCACATCAGCCATATCTCGGACAGCATCTTTGACCGCTTTTTGAATAGCAAGAGCAACTTTTGGTACTTTTACACCGTACTCAAGATAGAGATAAATGTCAGCAGTTAGTTCTTCGTTGCTTTCTTTTAAGTAGACGCCACGACCAAGAGAGAGTTTTGATAGGGTATCAGATACGGATTTATTTGAAAATGAGTGGACACCATCAACTTTAGCAGTTGCGATGGCAATGATTTTTTCAAGTACACGTGGAGCGATAACGATTTCGCCAAATTGTTCTTCAATTCCCATAGAATGACCTCTTTCTAGAGATTAGGCACGAGAAACGTAAGTTCCTTCTGCAGTGTTGATGATCAATTTTTGTCCAGCTTCGATGAAGTCAGGAACGTTGACAACAAGTCCAGTTTCCATAGTCGCTGGTTTACCAGAACCTGTAACAGTAGCACCTTTGATAGATGGTTGTGTTTCAGCGACTGTCAATTCAACAGTAGTTGGTACAGTTACACCGATTACTTCAGTTCCGTAGAATTGAATTTTTACATCAGAGTTTTCAAGGATGTAAAGCAATTCATTTTCAACATTTACGACTGGGATTTCGTATTGGTCGTAAGTTTCAGTGTTCATGAAGTAGGCAGTTTCATCCATTTTGTACAAGTATTGAGCTGGAACAGTTTCGATAATAGCTTGTTCGAATTTTTCTTCTGGACGGTAGCTTGTGTCAAATGTAGAACCAGTACGGACATCACGCAATTTCATACGCATGATCGTGTTCCCTTTACCTGGTTTGTGGTGGCTAGCTTCCAAAACGCGGATTAATTTTCCGTCTGCAGTTTCAAATGTCATACCAGCTTTCAATTTGCTTGCTTCAATCATGTTTTTACCTCTTTAATAAATATTATTACTCTTCATTTTACCATAAAATCTTCCGGAAATAAAGCCAAAATAGTTAATGGGAGATGGTAGGAGAGAAAAAACCAACCTCAGGGCTGGTTTCTTTTACGTGTTAATCTTCTTTCAACTTGGCTAATTCTGGAGCAAGAAATTTAAGGGCAACTTGTGGGTTGGCTTGGCCTTTAGTTGCTTTCATAAGGAAGCCTGTGAAGGCCTTGTCTGCGTTGCGTTTGCCTGACTTGAAGTCGGCAACAGCAGCTTCGTTATCGGCAAAGACTTGGTGGATAATTGGAATCAAGACAGCTGGATATGAAATTTGGACCATACCTGCTTTTTCAACGTATTCATGCGCGCCACCGCCATTTTTAGCCAGGTGGACAAAGACTTTCTTGGTCGTAGCTGAGCTCTTCAAGAAGGATATGGGATTGAGGCTATTGAAAAGGTAGATCTCTTAATTTGAATGATTATTAAACTATATTATAACCTTTAAAAATCATCTAAGATATACTAGGCGTTATTTACTAGCATTTAGCTTCTTTATGGAATGGCGCTCAATGAGCCATCCTACAATCCATCCTATTGCTAACAAGTAATTTTCAAAAGCACCGATAGCATTTACAGGAGAATGAGACTCCATAAAATTGACTAAGTGATTTGTTCCTATTCCAATCCCACCGAAGATGAGAGCGAGAAGCACGATTCGTAGATAGAACCAATCGTACTTAATATTGACACCGAGAATAAGAATCAATACAGCTAGGTTCCCTATTCCAATTTCTCGTTGCCAACCAGCAGAGATTCCGTACCCGGAGTGACTTCCCATGTATGATGGAAAGAAAATTTGTAGTATAGAAGCGCCTAGCATAGCGATGATGACTAAAACAAATAGCAATCGTAAAAATTTGTTCATTTTTTCTTCTTTCTAAAATAGAAAAAGGTATATAAAAAGTTTGTTATTCATCTTCTTTCAACTTCGCTAATTCCTGGGCAAGGAGTTTAAGGGCCACTTGTGGGTTGGCTTGGCCTTTGGTTGCTTTCATCAGGAATCCTGTAAAGGCTTTGTCTGCATTCCGTTTGCCTGACTTGAAGTCGGCAACTGCGGCTTCGTTATCGGCAAAGACTTGGTGGATAATTGGAATCAAGACAGCTGGATCTGAGATTTGAACCATACCTGCTTTTTCCACGTATTCACGCGCGCCACCGCCATTTTTAGCTAGGTGGACAAAGACTTTCTTGGCAATCTTAGAAGAAATCGTGCCGTCTTCGATGATGGCAATCATTTCAACCAAGTTTTCTGGTGTCAATTCGATTTGTTCCAGTGTCTTGCCTTCAGAGTTTAAGAACTGAGCGACTTCGCCTTGGAGCCAGTTAGAGACTTGCTTGGCATCACCACCGAGAGCAACAGCTTTTTCAAAGAAGTCAGAAGTGACTTTATTTGCAGTCAACTGGCTAGCATCGTAGTCTGACAAGCCAAGGTCAGATACATAACGCGCACGGCGTTCTTTTGGAAACTCTGGCAACTCAGTCCGCATTTCCTCAATCCACTCGTCGGAGATTTCAAAGAGTGGTAGGTCTGGTTCTGGGAAGTAGCGGTAGTCTGCAGCACCTTCCTTGACACGCATGAGGATAGTTGCCTTGTTGGCTTCATCGTAGCGGCGTGTTTCTTGGCGGATTTGACCACCTGAGCGAAGGATTTCAGCTTGACGTTGAACTTCGTATTCAAGACCTTTGCGAACGTTTGAGAAGGAGTTGAGGTTCTTCAACTCAGTTTTGGTACCGAATTTTTCTTGACCATAAGGGCGAAGGGAGATATTGGCATCCACACGCATAGAACCTTCTTCCATCTTAACGTCAGAAATACCAGCATACTGGATAACTTCCTTGAGGGCAGTTAGGTAAGCGTAGGCTTCTTCAGGAGAACGCATGTCAGCTTCAGATACAATCTCAATCAATGGCACCCCTTGGCGGTTGAGGTCAACATAAGAGTAGCCATCTGTACCATGGGTGTTTTTACCAGCGTCTTCCTCTAGGTGGGCACGTTCGATACCGATTTTCTTAGTTGTACCGTCTTCTAGTTCCACTTCAATCCAGCCATTATAGCCGATTGGCTCATCAAACTGAGAAATTTGGTAGGCTTTGGGATTATCAGGGTAGAAGTAGTTCTTGCGGTCAAAGTGCATCTTTTTGTGGATGTCCATGTTGAGGGCAAGAGCTGCCTTGATACCGGCATCGACAACACCTTTATTGAGAACTGGCAGAACTCCTGGGAAAGACCAGTCAATCACATTTGTATTGGCATTTTGGTCATTTCCAAAGTGGGCAGAAGTAGGTGAGAAGATTTTTGAATTGGTGTTGAGCTCTACGTGGACTTCAAGTCCAATGACTGTTTCAAAGTTCATTAGTTGTCACCTCCAAAAATCACGGGTTGTTGTTTGTGGTAGTCTGTTGTTGCTTCAAAGGCAGCAGCAGCTTGGTAAATGGTTACTTCTGAGTACTTAGGACCAATCAATTGTAGACCGACAGGTAGACCTTGAGAGAATCCAGCTGGAATCGAAATTCCTGGGAGACCTGCCAGGTTGACTGGGATGGTCAAGAGGTCAGCTAAGTACATGGCAACTGGGTCGTGGTTAAGTGAGTCCAAGTCATAAGCAACACTTGGTGCAGTTGGTCCCAAAATCAAGTCGTAATCCGCGAAGACTTTTTCGAAATCTTGGATGATGAGGGTACGGACCTGACCAGCCTTCTTGTAGTAAGCATCGTAGTAACCTGATGAAAGACTGAATGTACCTAGCATGATACGACGTTTCACTTCTTCACCAAAACCTTGGCTACGGCTGTTTACATAGATTTCATCAAGGTTGGTTGCATCATCTGCACGATAGCCGTAACGGATACCATCAAAACGTTGCAAGTTTGATGAAGCTTCAGATGAAGCGATGATGTAGTATACGGCAACTCCGTATTTAGAGTGAGGAAGGCTGACTTCTTCGACGATGGCACCGAGTTTCTCGAAGTGTTTAGCGGCATTCAGGATAGTTTCCTTAACCTCTGGGTCAATCCCTTCACCAAGGTATTCTTTAGGTAAAGCGATTTTCATGCCCTTGATGTCTTGGCCGATTTTTGAAGTAAAGTCGGCAATGCGGACAGGAGAAGAAGTAGAGTCTTTGGCATCTTCGCTGGCAATCGCATTGAGCAAGAGGGCGTTTTCCTTAACAGTAGGAGCAAAAGGTCCAATCTGGTCTAATGAGCTACCAAAGGCAATGAGACCGAAACGTGAAACTGTTCCGTAAGTTGGTTTGAGACCAACAATCCCGTTGAAGGCAGCAGGTTGGCGGATAGAGCCACCCGTATCAGAACCAAGTGACAAACGGACTTGCCCTGACGCTACAGCTGCGGCAGAACCACTAGACGAGCCACCAGGAACCTTGCTTTGATCCCAAGCATTTTTAGTGGCACCATAGTGCGAAGTCTCACCTGAACCACCCATGGCAAATTCGTCCATGTTAGTTTTCCCGACGACAATCATACCTTTTGATTTAGCATTTGACACAGCTGTCGCATCAAAGATAGGCTCGTAGTTGTAGAGCATTTTTGAGGCAGCAGTTGTGAGGATACCGTCTGTAGAGATATTATCCTTAACAGCAAGTGGAATTCCTGAAAGGATGTTATCAGCGTCAATTCCAGCTTCATCAATGGTTTTAGCTTGAGCAAGAGCCTGCTCCTCAGCTATGGTAACAAAAGCGTTGATAGCTGTCTCGCGAGACTTGATATCTTCAAGCGTAGCTTGGGTTAATTCTGTTGCAGAAATTTCCTTAGAGACAAGGAGATTGTGCAAGTCTTCAATGGTTTTATTGTTAAAAGTCATTAGGCATCTCCTCCATCGTCTAGGATAGCTGGTACCTTGATATAGTAGTTATCTTTTTCAGGTACGTTTTTAAACAAGCGATCACGGTCTGTTCCTTCTTCGGCCACATCAGGGCGGAGTACAGTCTTGCGGTCAGCCATGGTCGTAGTAGGTGCGACACCAGTTGTGTCTACTTCGCCCAGTAATTCAACCATGTCAACAATCTTAGACAAGGTAGTTGCAAAGGCAGCAGTTTCTTCTTCAGAGAATCTTAATTTTGAAAGATTGGCAACGTGTGTTACCTCTTCTTGCGTAATTTTCATCTTGCATCCTTTCGTGAAATGATGATTTTGAGTCTGTTCTATTTTACCATATTTTCCTATAAATAAGGGAGCCAAACTGAAAAGAAATAGAAATTGAAAAATCGTTTTTAATTCGCTATAATAGTTAAACTAGAAAAAAGAAAAAATAAGAGTTAGGATAGAAACATGCTCCATCAATTTATCACCAGAACTCAGACAGTCCCTCCTCCCATTTCACTTTTTTGGTATGGGGTTATGATGCTGGTCTTAATGCTTTGTATTTATGGGGCACTTGCTTATCACAAAAATCCGAAATTTGTATACTTGTTTAAGGGGATTCAGATCCTCCAGTTGCTAGCACTCTATAGTTGGTATGTTGGTTTTGGGATTCCCTTTTCTAATAGTCTCCCATTTTATCATTGCCGTTTAGCTATGTTTGCTGTGGTTTTATTGCCTGATAAATGGAAAAGTAAGCAGTACTTTGCCCTCTTAGGAGCAAGTGGAGCTGTCTTTGCACTAGTTTACCCAGTTTTTGACCCCTATGACTTCCCCCATATTACCAGTTTTTCATTTTTGATTGGGCACTATGCCCTTCTAGTGAATTCCTTGGTCTACTTGATGAATCACTATGACAAGAGCCTACTCAAGAAGTATATGATTGTAGTCTATACCTTTATCCTCAATCTCTTTCTAGTTGGGGTTAATCAGGTGACTGGTGGGAATTATGGCTTTTTAAATAAGACACCTTTTATTCCTGATGCCCCCCTGTGGCTAAAGTACCTACTTGTGTCCGTCATCCTTTCACTGGCTCTGGTTCTTTTTGATATCTTGTTCAAAAAACGGTGGAAAAAGAGAAACCAGGTGAAATCAGTGCTCTAGCTAACTTTTTTCGTCGGATGAGCAATTGAAAAACTACTCAAAATCCGATATAATGGAGTGTTGAAAGGAATGGTAAAATCCAATGTAGAAATCATTCTTAGCTATTGAAACAAGAAAAATAGAGAATCAAAGAAAGAGAACTTATGAATATTCAAGAAGAAATTAAGAAACGTCGTACCTTTGCCATCATCTCCCACCCGGACGCGGGGAAAACTACTATTACTGAGCAGTTGCTCTACTTTGGGGGCGAGATTCGTGAGGCTGGTACCGTAAAAGGGAAGAAAACAGGGACGTTTGCCAAGTCTGACTGGATGGATATCGAGAAGCAACGTGGGATTTCGGTGACTTCATCTGTGATGCAGTTTGACTACGATGGTAAGCGCGTCAATATCCTCGACACACCAGGGCACGAGGACTTCTCAGAAGATACCTATCGGACCTTGATGGCGGTGGATGCTGCGGTCATGGTTGTGGACTCTGCCAAGGGTATCGAGGCCCAAACTAAGAAATTGTTTGAAGTTGTAAAACACCGTGGCATTCCCGTCTTTACCTTTATGAACAAGCTGGACCGTGACGGTCGTGAGCCTTTGGATCTCTTGCAAGAATTGGAAGAAGTCTTGGGTATTGCAAGTTATCCGATGAACTGGCCAATCGGTATGGGGAAAGCCTTTGAAGGCTTGTATGACCTTTATAACCAACGCTTGGAACTTTATAAAGGGGATGAGCGTTTTGCCAGTCTAGAAGATGGGGACAAGCTTTTTGGTAGCAATCCTTTCTACGAGCAAGTCAAAGATGATATTGAGCTTTTAAATGAAGCTGGAAATGAGTTTTCAGAGGAAGCAATCCTTGCTGGAGAATTGACACCTGTCTTCTTCGGCTCAGCCCTTACTAACTTTGGTGTGCAGACCTTCCTTGAGACTTTCCTCAAGTTTGCTCCAGAACCACATGGTCACAAGAAAACAGATGGTGAAATTGTGGATCCTTATGACAAGGATTTCTCAGGATTTGTCTTTAAAATCCAAGCCAACATGGATCCTCGACACCGTGACCGTATTGCCTTTGTTCGTATTGTATCGGGTGAATTTGAGCGTGGGATGAGTGTCAATCTGCCTCGTACTGGTAAGGGGGCTAAATTGTCTAATGTTACCCAGTTTATGGCGGAAAGTCGTGAGAATGTAACCAATGCCGTGGCGGGTGATATCATCGGGGTTTATGATACAGGTACTTATCAGGTTGGGGATACATTGACTGTTGGCAAAAACAAGTTTGAATTTGAACCACTGCCAACTTTTACACCTGAAATTTTCATGAAAGTTTCCGCTAAGAATGTCATGAAGCAAAAATCCTTCCACAAGGGAATTGAGCAATTGGTGCAAGAAGGAGCCATTCAGCTTTATAAGAATTACCAAACAGGCGAGTATATGCTGGGTGCTGTTGGTCAACTCCAGTTTGAAGTCTTTAAGCATCGTATGGAAGGTGAGTACAACGCTGAAGTAGTTATGAGCCCAATGGGTAAAAAGACCGTTCGTTGGATCAAGCCTGAGGACTTGGATGAACGGATGTCATCAAGCCGAAATATCTTGGCTAAAGACCGTTTTGACCAACCAGTCTTCCTCTTTGAAAATGACTTTGCCCTCCGCTGGTTTGCGGACAAGTATCCAGATGTAGAGTTGGAAGAGAAGATGTAACTCAGTACCAACAATTGGAACTAAAGTTCCTAATTGTTGGACGCTAGTCGCTATTTGGCGAACTAGCTAACTGCCTTACTAACTACGTTTGACAAATGAAATCGATTTGCCAAACTCCGTGTCGTAGTTCAGTAAATGTATTTGATTGTATAACAATCTAAGTAACTAACGCCAAGTTTCTATGGAACTTGGCTAGGCGCTCCACTAGTAAAGTTTTACGAATATTGTCGATTCGTAAAACTTTACGTCGTAACTGGTAGGAAGTAGTCTAGCTAACTGCCTCACTAACTGAGTTTTACAAATGGAATCGATTTGCCAAACTCCGTGTCGTAGTGTAACAATCGGTTTACCTAAATGCTTTACTAGGAAAAATCCACGAATGGTATCGATTCGTGGGCTTTTCTGTCGTAACGGGGAGATAATGGCCTAGCTAACTAGAAAAAACATCAATAGAATGCCCATGATTATAATCTAATTGTGGGCATTTTTGATAGGAGTTACAGGGAGAATCGAGTTGATTCGAAGCAATTTTTTATGAAAATCTATTGTCACAAGATGTACTTCGATAGTATGTTTTGCATTACATTATGAATTTATCAATGAAACATGAATAGTCAAGTTTTTATATTTTGTTTATATAATATGTTGAAAATCCGAACGTTATATACTTTTTACTACTAAAATACATTTAGTTATATATATTTTAAAAAGTTATTTGAGGCTTTTTATACAAAGGTATTAGATGTTGTTAGAGAACTTATAAATGGTTCGATATTTCAAAATATTTGAATAGTAATATTATATAAAAATATATCAAATTTCTTGACAAGCGTTTGCATTTAAAGTATACTTTAAAGGTATGATTAAAATAGGGTGGATTGTCCACTTTTGGTATGTAGGGAAAGGGTAAAACATGTTTTTTAGACGTCAAAAAGGTGAGTATAGAGAAACCGATCGAGTGACGCGGTATAAGTTAATCAAATCAGGAAAACATTGGTTGCGCGCTTCAACCTCTCTTTTTGGTTTGTTCAAGGTCTTGCGTGGTGGTGTAGATACGACGCAAGTCATGACAGAAGTAGTAGAGGATAAAGTAAATTCTTCTATTACAGGTTTGGATATTATCAAGGGGCTTGCTGCCACAGGAGCTGTTTTAGGTGGTAGTGTTGCTACTCAAACAAAAGTATTTGCAAATGAAACAGTAGCCGTGGAAAAAACACTGGAAAATCCAGATCTTTTGGTTACAAATGATACAGTAGTTTTGGGTACGACATCTCTAAGTAACTCGGAAAATTCTGCTAGCTTGTCTACTTCTATAAGCGAAAGTGCTTCGATTTCAGAATCAGCTTCTACTAGCACCTCGGCTAGTACTTCAGCCAGCACCTCAGCAAGTGCTTCCGCTAGTACGTCAGTTAGTGCCTCAGCTAGCACATCATCTTCAGCCAGCGCTAGTGCTTCAGATTCTGCAAGTATGTCAACTAGTTTGAGTCAATCTGCTAGCCAAACAAGTAGCGTGTCAACATCTGTAGGAGCTTCTTCAGAAAAAACTGTATCTGAAATTCAAGATGAGAAGAAAGCATCGACTCAAAATGAATCAAAGGTTGACAAGATTGATTCATCAATTTTGAAGCCTGCTACTATTGAGTCAAATGCTGTTAAAACGAATTCAGATACAACAAGTTTAGTGGGAGCGACAGCTGCAACCTTGTCATCTGTAGAAGCTTCTGTAAAGAAAAATGAAGAAAATCGTAAGAAGTTAACCAAGCTTTCAGCTGAAATGGGTGAATACTTAGCGAAGGCTACTGGTTTACCAAACACTGATTCTGCAATTACTAAGGTAAATGCAGCAGTGACAGCTATTGAAAAAGCTTTGGCAGATCCAACGAGTGACTGGACAGAGGTGGTGCAAAAAGCTACCTTGGCTCGTAATTCTATTGTCAATGCTGTTTTAAGAGCGCAATCAGGTGCGCGCGATGCCCGTAATGGTCAAGCCATGTTGCGTGATGCTTCCCTTCGTGCAAGTTGGGCTCCTTCTCAGAATGACAGTCGTATGACGGTAAGTAGTCCTGAACCTACTTTTGATAAGGCTACTGGTATCGCGACCTACACTATGAATGTTCAGGCTGATAGTGCTTTGAGCAATGTAGGTGTTAGGATAAATGTCGGCCGAGGAGGCCATGTCCAAAGTGCAACATTTAACGGCTACTCTATGGAAAAACCCTTCACTCAGGGTTCCGAAATTGTTTATAATTACAGACATGGACAAAATAGAAACTTAAACGGTACGATTGTAGTCAAAGTTAAATACGATAACAATGTGCCGACTGCGACTGCAGATATGCAGGTTCAGGTTAGCTCAGCCCCTATCGGGCAACATACTCAAGGGAATGCCTCTAGAGTTCAATCAGCAAGTATTCCGACAGGATACAATCCATCAAGACCAACGCCAAAACCTGAAACAGAGAAAAGTGGACCAGGCTTTGAGATTCTTCCAGGAAACCATTTTGATGTTTATAATGATGACTCGATTAATCAAAAAATTTCTATATTAAAGAAGGGATCAAGCCTTCGCTTGTATAGGCCAAATGGTGGTGAAGCGATTCCTGGTGTTACTTATGGTGGGGCTAAGATTGGAGAAGAGATAAATAGACCGAATCCTAAATATAATCCGTCTAATCCTAGAAATAAGGAAACTCCATGGATAAATCAAAGGCGAGAATTTGAAAATATCCCATCTGCTATAGCCGGTACTGTAGGTAACGGTGAAGCGTCCGCTGAAGTAGGTAAAACCTATACATATCGTGTTTGGGCGATAGACTGGGGTAATAAAACATCTGAAGCGACTGTTACCTATACCATCAAAGGATTCAACGAGCGTCATGATGTTCAAAGTGGAGATGTTGTTCAAGTTAAGGATTTGGAGCATTTAACACAGCAAGAAATTGCAGAAGTTTATAATAACTTTATTAATAATGCAACCAATAAACGTGATTTACTAGCTAATCAAGACCTCGCTAAGACAGGAATCCAGCCAAACGTAAATTCGGACGCAAATGGTACCGTTTCAACCTTCCCAGGTACTAGAGCTAAAATAGAAGTCTCAACAAATGGTACGATCACAGTGACCTATCGTGATGGTACCACAAGTACTATCAATGCTGCCTTAGAAAAATACAATCCAATTGCTAAAGTCCCTAAAGTCTATACCTATATTGGTGAGCAGGCTGGTGACTTGGCGGATGCAAGTAACTTTATCCAGCGTGCTAACGGTAAAGCATTCCCTACTGGAACAAATATCACTTGGAAACAAGGGGCAGGAATTAGTACGTTAGAGACAGGCTCTAAACAAGCTATTGCCCACATCGAATATCCTAATGGTGGCAGTGAAGATGTTACTGTAGATTATGAAGTTCTGGCGACAATTAAGCCTAAAGGTCCAGTAAATGATATTCAAGGAACGCAGCCTCATAAGGGAACAGTTTGGCATAATTATGTTGATAAAGAGGGGACGGCTGGATATCCAAGTGGTGCAAGCCAAGCTTGGAGTAAAGATGGTCAAGTAGTTTCTAGCTCGCCTATCAATACAAATGAGACAGGAAGAAATACCTACCAAGTGACCTTTACCTATCCGGTAGGTCGTATGGGGGAAAATGACTCTAATAAACTAAGTCATACAGTTAATGTTGTCCATGATGTCTATAAGTTTGAATCAAATCGTTCTTATACTTTCACACAGAATAAAACAGATGAGCCAGCTTATAAACAAGCAGTGGCAAATCCTAAAGAAGCGGTTACAAAAGTATCTGGAAGCCCAGAGTTTAATGCAGCAAACACTAATTACAAATGGGTCAATGGTGCACCGTCACTCACTGAGGTAGGAACCTTTACTAAGGAAGTAGAAGTAGAACTACCTGCAGATTCAACAGGGGTCAGAGTTAAACAGAATGTCCCCGTTACTGTGAAAGTAAAGCCACAAGCCCCTGAAATTGCAGCTGATTCAGTGAATGAAAAAGGTGGTTTGCCAAATCGTTCAATTGTTGTAACGAATGTGACACCTGGAGCTCTTGTAACCTTGACTTTAGCAGGCTATACGTTCGAGAAAAAAGCGAAGGACAACGAATCAAGCGTTACCTTTGAACCTGCTGATCTGAAAAAAGCATACGACGGCAATAATGGACTCTTACCTACAGGAAATGTAACGGTTAAACAAGAGAAAGTTGTAAGGACTCCTGCTGGAGGAACAGAGACCCTTACTTCTGCCACAACTACTAAGACCATTACTAAAGAAAATGTAGCTCCAAATCCTGAATTTGAAATCTATGTCAAGAATGATAAGACTAAAAAGTGGGAAAAGCTTTCTCCGAAAAATAATGTCCGTC
The DNA here is from genome assembly GCF_001836965.1 of Streptococcus sp. HMSC063B03. Lineage (GTDB taxonomy): Bacteria > Bacillota > Bacilli > Lactobacillales > Streptococcaceae > Streptococcus > Streptococcus pneumoniae_F. The sequence goes on from NZ_KV831051.1 coordinate 58,271, forward strand.
CTGGCACGAGTGGATACGAGATTTTTGCCGGAGATGAAGTTAAAGTTGTCTTAAAAGGTTCAGATAATAGTGGCAAAATCAAAGAACTGAAGCTTTATGATGGTATTTCTGATAAAACTAGAATATTCCAAGATGGATATTCTTCGAATGATGGTGCGCCAGGATTTAAGAATACACCAACGAATGCTCCTGCTACTTTAGAGTATACAGCTTCTTATAATGCTAATCAGAAATATGATGATAAAAATAAATGGAATCTCGGAACCAAAGTTGTAGACTTGTCTGATAACGAAGCACGCACTCCGACAGTAGTAGTTGCTCAAGGTAAATTGAATGAAAGATTCCCTGGTGTGAAGCCGTCAAGAGTCTTCCAAGTTAAACATCCAAACGCTCTGGATCAGCGTGAGAAAGATGAAATCTTGGCAGCTGTGAAAACAGCAAATCCAGAGACTGCAAATCGTATCAGTAGTTATTCTATTGCAGAAAATGGAACGGTGACCATCACTTATAAAGATGGAACGGTGAATACGGTAACGCCAGATATATCTGACTCTGATTACCGTGCATCAGTGTCTGCGTCGACAAGTGCAAGTCAAAGTGCCTCAGCATCGGCTTCAACAAGTGCGGTAGCCTCAGCTTCAGCCTCTACAAGCGCAGTAGCAAGTGCTTCAGCGTCAACCAGTGCGGTAGCCTCAGCTTCAGCGTCAACCAGTGCGGTAGCTTCAGCTTCAGCGTCAACAAGTG
>NZ_KV831052.1:0-990 GCF_001836965.1 Streptococcus sp. HMSC063B03
TTCGTAAAGAGGCAGTTGCCTTTGCGGGAGGTATAGGCTCAATGCCTACCTTCAGCGTTGAGAGCAAGACTCTGCGTGATGTGATGCACTTCTCTAGTAAACATGTGGATGATGTGGTGGAGAGTGGAGCAAAGGCGAGAACTTTCATTGACGGTATGTCGGCAGGGGACGCTCAACGTTATAGCCAGTGGAACAAGTATGCGGAGGCCGGCCTTAGTCCAGAAGACCGCGTGAGAGTGTTGGAAATCTCGGAAAAGGCACCTAAGGTTGAGTATCAGCCAGATTACTCACCAGATAGAATACTGGGAACTCCAAAAAATGATCGTCCTAGTGTGGAAAATACTTATAGTCCAGACTATATTGAGGCTCATAGACAACAATTTGAGAATGGTGCTACTAGATTTCAAAAATTTAAGCCAGATCCTAATTATCAAGAAGGAATTATTGGAGGTAAAGATGGCACAAGTTTTTGGTTGAGTAAAGACCATGCGGATGTTATTCAAGATGTCGCCAAAGGTGATAATCGCCTCTATGAAACCTTACTGGGCTTTGACGAAGGGTACTTAGGTGACAATCCACTTTATCGCTTGGATGTAGCACCGGAAGTTGTCTCTGAAAAAGGGATCTCAATCCCAAGTGGTAGGGAAGACGGTGCGAATGGTTGGTGGCGACCAGGGGGAAGAACCTATCCAGGAGACATGCCGGAGGGTGTCATGGACGGTATCAGTATAAAGGAAGGAGATGTCACATGGAACGCAGTAAATTAACATGGGAAGAAGTTATCAAGTTTGAGGAAATAAAAGGCTACGGTCAACAGATTTGGAGGCATAATGGCCAGTATTATCTTGTCGCAGATGAAGGAGGTATTGCGGAACAACGAGTGGTGTATGAGTTGCCTCTAGAGCTGTTTCAGTTGCTTGATAGTGGGACAAAAACTATGGTTGATATTCATTATAAGCTACAAAATGATGAATGGCCTTCAACCGAAGA
>NZ_KV831053.1:0-10415 GCF_001836965.1 Streptococcus sp. HMSC063B03
CAGACTTGACAACACCAGGTAAGAAAGATCCAGTCAAAGTAACTGTGGAATTACCAAATGGAAAAGTTATTGTAGTAGAAGTTCCAGTAACTGTTACTCCAAAAGCGACTCCAGCTCCAAGAGAAACAGTTAAAACTACCCCAATCGTAGTAGAGGTTGGAACTCCAATTGGCAAAGATGATGTTAAGAAACATGTTGAGTTACCAAAAGGTGCCGAAATCGTAGAAGTTGGAGAAATCCCAGCAACTGATACGGCAGGACAAAAACCAAGTGTTAAAGTAAAAGTGAAACTACCATCAGGAGAAATCGTAGAGGTAGAAGTCCCAGTAACAGTCATACCTAAGCATGTTGAACCATCAACTCCAAACCAACCAGCTTCTCAACCATCAACACCTAAAAATGTTGAAGTTCAAAAAGAATTGCCTAACACAGGTACAGAAGCCGACTCTAGCTTAGCAGCACTTGGACTTTTAGGTGTCTTGAGTGGATTTGGACTTGTTGCTCGCAAGAAAAAAGAAGACTAATTCTAATTAGATTTTCTGATAAGAATAAGGAGTAGGATATCATATCCGCTCCTTTTCTTTTTGGGATTGAGATGAGAGTTATCATAGTATTGGTTAAAAATTTTCGGTGGTTTTATTGTCAATTCTCTGTAGATTTTCTCGTTCTAATCCCATATAGACAAGATTACAGAATCATGATCTATAAGTTGTCTAACTTGACTTTCTTGATGGGAATGATATAATAGTTGTAACAAAAAATATTACAACAGAAAAGAGGACTATTTATGACCTATGAATACAAGAGCCACATTTATTTGGCAGAGGCAGTTTTAAATGTAAAGGATTTGGCAAGTCAAACAGCCTTTTATCAGCAAGTGCTTGGTTTAGAAATCTTATCTCAAACTGAGACAGAGGTAGTTCTAGGCCTGGGTGGAAAAGCCTTGGTACAACTGATTCAAGCACAAGAGAGTGGAGAAGTAAGGGAACATTATGGCCTTTACCATTTGGCCATTCTCTTGCCGACACGAAAGGCTTTGGCTGATGTCTTGAAACACCTGACAGATTTACAGATTCCTCTTGTTGGCGGTGCAGATCACGGTTATAGTGAGGCCCTTTACTTGGAAGATTTGGAGGGGAATGGCATCGAGCTCTATCGAGATAAGCCCGTTTCCACATGGGATATTCGAGAAGATGGACGCATTACCGGGGTGACAGAGGCTCTTGCGGCGCAGGATATCTATGAATTGGGGGAAAGAGTAGAGCCCTTTATCCTAGCAGAAGGTACGAGAATGGGCCATATCCATCTTTCCGTCAAGGATAGTCGAAAGTCCAGCCAGTTTTATCAAAAGGTGTTAGGACTAGAGGATAAGTTCAGTGTGCCTAGCGCTAGTTGGATTGCGGCTGGAGATTACCATCATCATTTAGCAGTCAATGAATGGGGAGGAAAAGGCTTAGCTCCGCGTAAGGCAGGTTTGCCAGGCTTAACCTACTATGTCATTGAAGTCGCTCGTAAAGAAGAACTGTTAACGATTGCCCAGCGAGCGCAAGAAGTTGATGTACCAGTTAAGTGGCTGACATCGATCCAGTTGGAAATCACAGACCCAGATGGAATCGTGACCCGTATTCGTTTAGACAGGATATGATGACAATCAGAGGATCAATTGTAGAAAGTGCTCCTTATTCTAGTCAGACACGTAGAAAATTTGATATGATAATAGGGAACGAGGAGAAGAAAACAATGATCAGCGAATACCAGAAAATGATTGCAGGAGAGGTTTACCGTCCATCGGACCCAGAATTGCGAGCCTTGGCTCAGGCTTCTCGCCAAAAACAGTCTGCCTTTAACAAGGAAGAAGATCCCTTGAAGTGGGCGGAGATTATCAAGGATTGGTTTGGTTCAACTGGGCAAAATCTTTATATCAATCCACGCCTGGTGGTCAACTATGGAGTCAACATCCATCTAGGGGAAAATTTTTATTCTAATTGGAACTTGACCATGCTGGATGTTTGTCCGATTCGCATCGGGGACAATGCTATGATTGGTCCTAACTGTCAGTTCTTGACTCCCCTCCATCCATTGGACCCGCAGGAACGTAATTCAGCAAGCCTATTACTATCGGAGATAATTTCTGGGCTGGAGGAGGTGTCATTGTCCTTCCTGGAGTAACACTGGGCAATAATGTTGTTGCTGGAGCAGGGGGCTGTAATCACTAAGTCCTTTGGCGACACCGTTGTCCTAGCTGGCAATCCTGCGTGCGTGATTAAGGAGATACCTGTGAAATAGAAGTAGAAGAGGCTGGGAAAAACTTAATTTCAAGAAAAATGAAGTAAATCTTTCAACAATAAAACGCATAATATCAAGGTTGTTCATTACCTGATATTATGCGTTTTTCTGATTTCAAAGACTTTTTACTCAGCCTATTTTTGTAGATTTGATACTTGAAGTCACTCTTCTTGATCATTATGGAATTGCTCCATCCAGTTGAGTAGTTTAGATGGTGGTGTTTTTCTAACATAAAAAATTCATAATGGATAGCGAAATAGATATGACGACACTTTGAGATATTGTTATAAATCTTTTTTATGGTCACAATAGAAAATATATATTAGTCAAGCTAGAAGATTCGTAGTAGAATAATTAGCAAATAAAAGCAAAGGGGTTATTTTATGAAATTAGTTAATTTATGGTCAAAACTTTCACTCGGTTTGCAATTATTGCTAGCTTTGATTTTAGGTGTTATTTTTGCAGTAATCTGGCCACAATTTGCAGGTTTTTATCAATTTTTAGGACAAGCATTTATTAAATTGGTGAACATGGTCATTATTCCACTAATATTCCCAATTATAGTAGTTGCAGTGGCTAGTGTCATTGGAAAAAAATCGTTTGGTAAAATTTTAACGAAGACCTTACTCTACTTTTTCGCTGTTACAACTACAATCACTTTGTTATTTGTATTCTCTAGTTACTATTTGGGATTTGGTCAAGGTGTGAATATTGGTCAAACTGGAGCTAATATCGACGGGATAGCTAATAATGTCCAATTGAGTGAGTTTTTACTTGGTTTTATTCCATCAAATATTGTGAAGTCAATTTCAGAAGGCTCTCTTCTTCCAATTATTGTTTTTGCTATATTTCTTGGTTATGGAATTGGTAGCTTGAAGAATGATAAAACCCAAAAAATTCTTGAAGGTTTCCAGATCTGGATTGAAGCTATTTATAAAATTGTAACTGTTATTGTAAAATTATCTCCTGTCGGAATCTTTGGATTTATTGCAAAAGATGTCGCTAGTACAGGGATTGATAAGTTAGTTGGACTTGGTCAATTTGTTATCGGAACTTATTTGGCTTATGGAGTTCTCATTTTAGTTGTTTTCCCTCTGATTGCCTCTATCTTTAAAGTTCCATATTTGACTGCTTTTCGTGAAAATTGGAGCCTCTTGACTCTAGCATTTATTTCAGGTAGTTCGAGTGTTGTGTTACCGTCCCTATTAAAGGATTTAAAAAAACAGGGACATGATAAGAATACGATTGATTTGGTTGTTCCTTTAGGATATACCTTTAATCTAGAAGGAGCAGCTGTCTATTTTTCAGTAGCCACTATTTTTATCGCACATGCCTACGGTATCCAATTTTCATTATCAAGTCTCTTATTTACAGTTTTACTTTTGACCTTAATTGGGAAAACTGCAGCGACTGTTCCATCAGGAGCTATCGTAGTTTTGTTGGCAGCAGCACCCCAGCTTGGATTGCCAGTAGAAGGAGTAGCCTTGATTTTTGCAGTTGATTTCTTTGTGAATGCTGGCCGTACAATGATCAATGTTTTGGGTCAAATCTTAACAGTCAGTGTCATTGAAAAAACAGAAGGTTATAGTTTAGAGGAAGACAAGCAACATCAATTGTCAGTTAATTTTTCTTAAAGGAGATAGGACTTATGAGTAACGCAAAAGTTTATGTGATTCATGAAAATATTGAATGGACACAGCATTTAGTAAAATGGTTAGAAAAAATACAAGTACCTTATGAATTATGGGATTTATCGAGTGGGATATTAGATCTTCAAAGTCCACCTCCACAAGGAATTTTTTATAATAGGATGTCCGCATCTTCTCATACGAGAGGGCATCGCTATGCACCAGAGTTTACGGAGCAGGTGCTTACTTGGCTAGAGGCTCATGGACGTAAAGTAGTTAATGGAACGGGAGCCATCAATCTAGAAATCAGTAAGGTGAAACAATATTTGAAATTAAATGAATCTGGTATTGAGACTCCAGCAACAGTTGCTGTTTTGGGACCGGAAAATATTATTGAAGCAGCAAGAAAATTGAATATCTATCCTTTGATTACCAAGCATAATAGAGCAGGAAAGGGATTAGGAGTGCAACTTTTCCAAAATGAAGAAGAACTAGAAGCTTATGTTAATAGTTCTGCTTTTGAACCTTCAGTAGATGGTATTACCTTGTTGCAGGCTTATATTAAACCAAGTGATGGTCGTATCCGTCGTTCAGAGTTTATCAATCAGAAGTTCCTTTATACTGTTTCAATTGATTCTTCAGATGGTTTCCAACTTTGTCCAGCAGATGGTTGTCAAATCGGTAAGAGACCAGAACAACTGGAAACTTCTGAAAAATTCCAAATTACAGAACCACTACCAGAATCTCAAAAAGAAGCTTATGAAGCCTTCCTTAAAAATGCTCATATTGATGTGGCAGCTATAGAATGGGTTCAATCAGAAAGCGGAGATATTTATGTGTATGATGTAAATACCAATACAAACTATAATCCTACAGCGGAACAGAATGCTGACATCTTTGCTCATCAACATCTAGCTGAATATTTAAAGAGGGAGTTAGAAGCTCTTTATAGTGAATGATCATCTTGGAAGTTAATCTTTTAAAAATTTGATAACAACTTCCAGATAGAGTGCGACATAAATACTTTTCTTTTAAGGTAACAGTTATCATCAACAACTACTAATATATAACGTCCCCTCTGAAGATTAATTACAGAGGGGCTACGTTTGTAATGTTTACTCTAATTCCTTATGATTTATAAAATCACTTAGTGTCGAGAATTCCAAGAATACTGAGATTTTTTCTACTCAGTTCATCAATCCCCTCCTTGACACTCGGTCAGCTTTTGATACAATAGTACAAAATTAGAGGAGGTGGTTATGATTCAGAAACATGAGATTCCTATTTTAGAGTTCGATGATAATCCTCAGGCGGTCATCATGCCCTATCACGAGGGGCTGGACTTGCACTTGCCAAAGAAGTGTGTCTATGCATTTTTAGGTGAGGAGATTGACCGCTATGCGAGGGAAGTAGGGGCGGACTGTGTCGGCGAATTTGTTTCTGCCACCAAGACCTATCCAGTTTATGTCATCAATTACAAGGGCGAGGAACTTTGTTTGGCTCAGGCTCCTGTTGGTTCAGCTCCAGCAGCCCAGTTTATGGATTGGTTGATTGGCTATGGTGTGGAGCAGATTATTTCCACTGGAACCTGTGGTGTGCTAGCTGATATAGAAGAAAATGCCTTTCTAGTCCCTGTTCGCGCTCTGCGAGATGAAGGAGCTAGTTATCACTATGTGGCACCTTCTCGTTATATGGAAATTCAGCCAGAAGCTATTGCTGCTATTGAGCGAGTGTTGGAAGTCAGAGGGATTCCCTATGAAGAAGTCATGACCTGGACGACAGACGGTTTTTACCGAGAAACGGCTGAAAAGGTGGCTTATCGCAAGGAAGAAGGCTGTGCTGTTGTGGAGATGGAGTGTTCTGCGCTTGCAGCAGTAGCCCAACTGCGTGGGGTTCTCTGGGGAGAGTTGTTGTTTACAGCTGATTCCTTAGCAGACTTGGACCAGTACGATAGTCGTGACTGGGGTTCAGAAGCTTTCGAGAAGGCCTTGGAACTCTGCCTTGAGATAGCCTTTCAGATATAGCTACTCTCCTTCTTTTTATGGTACAATGGATGTATGTTATTCAAATTATTTGTGAAAAAACTTGAAAGGGCCTTGGGCGGACTTTCGCCAGCTCGTCGCATCTTTTTAAGTTTCGCTGGAGTTATTCTTATAGGCTCTCTCCTTTTGAGTTTGCCTTTTGTTCAGGCAAGTGGTTCGCAGGCTACTTATTTTGACCATCTTTTTACGACGGTGTCTATGGTCTGTGTAACCGGCCTTTCTACGCAACCAGTGGCTACTACCTATAATGTCTGGGGGCAGTTGATTTGTATGCTCTTGATACAGATTGGTGGTCTGGGGCTCATGACCTTTATCGGGATTTTTTATATCCAAGGCAAGCAAAAGCTTAGTCTGCGTAGTCGTGAAACCATTCAGGAGAGTTTTAGTTATGGGGAAAGTAAGTCTTTGAAGTCCTTTATGCGGTCTATCTTTTTGACGACTTTTCTGGTGGAGGGCTTGGGTGCCTTTCTACTAAGTTTCCGTTTTATTCCTGAGTTCGGCTGGGGAAGGGGCATTTTTACCTCCATCTTTTTAGCCATTTCAGCCTTTTGTAATGCTGGTTTTGATAATTTCGGCAGTAGCAGTTTAGTGGCTTTTCAGACGGATCCCTTGATCAATCTGGTCATTGCTGGTTTGATTATCACGGGTGGTCTCGGCTTTATGGTCTGGTTTGACTTAGCAACCCAGTTTGATAAGAAGAAAAAACGCCGTCTGCGTTTCCACACCAAGTTGGTTCTCTTCTTGACTGCAGGGATTTTGCTGTTTGGGACAGTATCTACACTCTTTACGGAGTGGCACAATCCAGGAACCATTGGCAATCTCAGCGTTCCAGAGAAAGTGCTGGTTAGCTTTTTCCAAACCGTCAGCATGAGAACAGCTGGCTTTGCCTCTATTGACTACACTCAAGCTCGGCCTGTGACCCTGTTTATCTATATCCTACAGATGTTTCTCGGAGGGGCGCCTGGAGGGACGGCTGGGGGTCTCAAGATTACGACTTTCTTTGTCTTGTTGGTTTTTGCGCGTAGTGAATTGCTGGGCTTGCCTCATGCCAATGTTGCGCAGAGAACCATTGAGGCTCGAACAGTTCAAAAATCCTTTAGTGTCTTCATTATCTTTTTGATGACCTTCTTGTTGGGCTTGATGTTGTTGGGAATTACAGCAGAAGGAACACCGCGATTTATTTACCTCATGTTTGAGACCATTTCAGCCCTTGCGACAGTTGGGGTAACGGCAAATCTGACACCAGAACTGGGCAAGTTAGCTCTCAGCATTGTCATGGTACTCATGTTTATTGGCCGTATCGGTCCCTTGACCTTGCTGGTCAGTCTAGCGGATTACCAGCCTGATAAGAAAGATTTGATTCAGTATATGAAAGCAGATATTAGTATTGGATAAGAAAGGAAGAACTATGTCAGATCGTACGATTGGAATTTTAGGTTTGGGGATTTTCGGGAGTAGTGTCCTGACGGCCCTAGCCAAGCAAGATATGAATATTATTGCCATTGACGACCACGCTGAGCGTATCAATCAATTTGAGCCAGTTTTGGCGCGTGGAGTTGTGGGCGATATTACAGATGAGGAACTCCTCAGAACTGCAGGAATTGATACCTGTGATACGGTTGTAGTGGCAACAGGGGAAAATCTAGAGTCGAGTGTGCTTGCAGTTATGCATTGTAAGAGTCTAGGGGTACCAAGGGTTATTGCCAAGGTCAAAAGCCAGACAGCCAAGAAGGTGCTAGAAAAAATCGGTGCTGACTCGGTGATTTCACCTGAGTATGAAATGGGGCAGTCTCTAGCGCAGACCATTCTCTTTCATAACAATGTTGATGTCTTTCAGCTGGATAAAAATGTGTCTATCGTGGAGATGAAGATTCCGAGTGTTTGGGCAGGTCAAAGCCTGAGCCAGCTGGATCTACGTGGCAAATATAACCTCAATGTCCTAGGATTTCGTGAACAAGAAAATTCACCCTTGGATGTCCAGTTTGGTCCCAATGATCTCTTGAAAGCCGATGCCTATATCTTGGCGGTTATTAACAACCAGTATCTAGATGACTTGGCAGAATTAAATTCGTAAGGAGGGAGCACCCCTCTTTTTTGATGTCCTAGATAGGAAATAGAGTCAGAAATCCTTGTATTCCAGTAAAAGTCCTTCAAAAACTGGACTTTATGGTAGAATAGAAAGAAGTGACAAGAGAGAGTAATACTCTTCGAAAATCTCTTCAAACCACGTCAGCGTCGCCTTGCCGTAGGTATAGGTAACTGACTTCGTCAGTCTTATCTACAACCTCAAAACAGTGTTTTGAGCTGACTTCGTCAGTTCTATTGCAACCTCAAAAACAGTGTTTTGAGCAACCTGCGGCTAGTTTCCTAGTTTGCTCTTTGATTTTCATTGAGTATAAGAAAAAATCAGTTCCCTAAAGGAGTAGATTATGAAGTTATTGTCTATCGCCATCCCCAGCTATAATGCCGCTGCCTATCTTCACTACTGTGTGGAGTCGCTAGTGATTGGTGGTGAGCAAGTTGAGATTTTGATTATCAATGATGGGTCTCAGGACCAGACTCAGGAAATCGCTGAGCGTTTAGCCAGCAAGTATCCTAACATCGTTAGAGCCATCTATCAGGAAAATAAAGGCCATGGCGGTGCCGTCAATCGCGGCTTGGCAGAGGCTTCTGGTCGTTATTTTAAAGTAGTTGATAGTGATGACTGGGTGGATCCTCGTGCCTACTTGAAAATTCTTGAAACCTTGCAGGAACTAGAGAGTGAGGGGCAGGAAGTTGATGCCTTTGTGACCAATTTTGTCTATGAAAAGGAAGGTCAGTCTCGTAAGAAGAGTATGAGTTACGAGTCAGTCTTGCCTGTCCAACAGATTTTTGGCTGGGATCAGGTCGGAAATTTCTCAAAAGGCCAGTATATCATGATGCACTCGCTGATTTACCGGACAGATTTGTTGCGAGCGAGCCAGTTCCAATTGCCTGAGCATACCTTTTATGTTGATAATCTCTTTGTCTTTACCCCCCTTCAGCAGGTCAAGACCATGTACTATCTGCCTGTCGATTTCTATCGTTATTTGATTGGGCGTGAGGACCAGTCTGTCAATGAGCAAGTGATGATTAAGCGCATTGACCAGCAACTCAAGGTCAATCGACTCTTGGTAGATCAGCTTGATTTGTCCCAAGTGAGTCATCCAAAAATGCGAGAATATTTGCTGAATCATATTGAAATCACGACGGTGATTTCCAGTGCCTTGCTCAATCGAGCAGGCACAGTAGAGCATCTTGCCAAAAAACGGGAGCTGTGGACCTATATTCAGCAGGAAAATCCAGAGGTCTTTCAGGCTATCCGTAAGACCATGTTGAGCCGTTTGACCAAACATTCGGTCTTGCCAGCTCGCAAACTTTCCAATGTCGTCTATCAAATCACAAAATCTGTTTATGGATTTAATTAATATAAGTATTTTATAAGAGGGATTTAAGAAAAATTTTAACTTTTTCTTAATCCTTTTTAATTTTAGGAGATTATACTAGAGTCATCAAATAAAGAAAAACTCTAAGGAGAATCCTATGAAATTCAATCCAAATCAAAGATATACTCGTTGGTCTATTCGCCGTCTTAGTGTCGGTGTTGCCTCAGTTGTTGTGGCTAGTGGCTTTTTTGTCCTAGTTGGTCAACCAAGTTCTGTACATGCCGATGCGGTTAATCCAACCCCTGCTCAAGTTGTACCAGATGTTACTTCGGTAAGTGAAAAGAGTGACTTACCAGTAGAACTTCTCAAAGAAGCAGTCGATACAGCTCTTCCTTCAGAACAGGCAGACTCAGTACCTAAAGCAAGCTTGGATACTACAAGCTCTCCAGAAAAAGTGAATGTAGCTGATAAAGACCAAGTGGTAGCGCCAAAAGAAGAAGTGCAAGCAAAACCAGAATCTAAGAAAGAAACAGGAGATGCGCTTAAACCTGCGACAAATCCTGCGCCTACAGTTTCTGGACAAGACCGTGAAGCAAATGAAGCTCAACCAGCAACCACCCCAGCTGAAGTCCAAAAAGGCGTAGCTGATAATACTAAAGACACAGTGGATGTTCCAGCCACTTACTTGGATAAAGCCAACTTCCCAGGCCCATTTACAGCCGGTGTCAACCAAGTTATTCCATACGAATTCTTCGCTGGTGATGGTATGTTAACTCGCCTTATCTTGAAAGCTTCAGACAAGGCCCCGTGGTCAGACAATGGTTCGGCTAAAAATCCAGCTCTTCCACCAGTAGAAAAATTGGGCAAAGGCCTTTACTTCTATGAAGTAGATTTGGCTGGTACCCAAGGTAAATCAGATAAAGAGCTTCTAGACCTCTTGAAACAAAACGGCACTCAAAGCTATAAAGCAACTATCAAAGTGTACGGTGCGAAAGACGGCAAGGCGGATTTAAGCAACCTCGTAGCGACTAAGGATTTGACAGTAAACTTGAATG
>NZ_KV831053.1:10515-10968 GCF_001836965.1 Streptococcus sp. HMSC063B03
AAAACGGCACTCAAAGCTATAAAGCAACTATCAAGGTGTACGGTGCGAAAGACGGCAAGGCTGATTTGAGTAATCTAGTAGCGACTAAGGATTTGACAGTAAACTTGAATGGCTTGACCACTCCAGCTGAAGTGCAAAAAGGCGTAGCTGACAATACTAAAGACACAGTAGATGTTCCAGCTACTTACTTGGATAAAGCCAATTTCCCAGGCCCATTCACAGCCGGTGTTAACCAAGTCATTCCTTACGAATTCTTCGCCGGTGACGGTATGTTGACTCGTCTTATCTTGAAGGATTCAGACAAGGCCCCATGGTCAGACAATGGTTCAGCAAAAAATCCTGCCCTTCCGCCAGTAGAGAAATTGGGCAAAGGTCTCTACTTCTACGAAGTAGACTTGGCAGGTACCCAAGGTAAATCTGATAAAGAGCTTCTAGACCTCTTGAAACAAAACG
>NZ_KV831053.1:11068-66175 GCF_001836965.1 Streptococcus sp. HMSC063B03
ATAAAGCCAATTTCCCAGGCCCATTCACAGCCGGCGTCAATCAAGTCATTCCATATGAATTCTTCGCTGGTGACGGTATGTTGACTCGCCTTATCTTGAAAGCATCCGACAAGGCTCCATGGTCAGACAATGGTTCAGCAAAAAATCCTGCCCTTCCACCAGTAGAAAAATTGGGCAAAGGCCTCTATTTCTACGAAGTGGATTTGGCAGGTACCCAAGGTAAATCAGATAAAGAGCTTCTAGACCTCTTGAAACAAAATGGTACACAAAGTTATAAAGCCACTATCAAGGTATACGGTGCCAAAGACGGCAAGGCGGATTTGACTAATCTTGTAGCGACTAAAGAATTGACAGTGAACTTGAATGGGTATAAGTCCCTCAATGATATGAAATCTAAAATGCCAGCTGCTAGCCAGGATAAGATGATGCCTAACAAAGAGCAGGACAAAACCATGAATGCTAGCCAGCCTATGGTAACCTCAAGTAAAATGTCTGATGAAGGCAAGATGGCATCTAATAACAAGGTATCAAGTCCGATGATGGCTGCCCAAATGAAAGACCAAAAAGACATGCTTCCATATACTGGTGAAGCCCAAACATCAATGGCTACTCTTGGATTCTTTGGATTAGCTTTGGCCGGACTGTTAGGTGGACTCGGTTTGAAAGCTAAAAAAGAGGAAAATGACTAGTCTAGCTACAGACTTTCTATCTAGGATTTGAAAAATCCAGATATCGATTAGAATGTTCGTAAAGAGATAAAAATAGTGTTATACTATTGTGGTATAGCACTGTTTTTTTCAAAGGAGAGACAGATGGGAAAGACAATTTTACTCGTTGACGACGAGGTAGAAATCACAGATATTCATCAACGCTATCTGGTTCAAGCAGGGTATCAGGTTTTGGTGGCTCATGATGGAGTAGAGGCCTTAGAAATCTTCAAGCGAAAAGCGATTGATTTGATTATTACAGATATCATGATGCCTCGGATGGATGGTTATGATTTGATTAGTGAGGTCCAGTATCAATCTCCAGATCAGCCTTTTCTCTTTATCACAGCTAAGACTAGCGAGCAGGACAAGATTTATGGCCTGAGCTTAGGGGCAGATGACTTTATTGCCAAGCCTTTTAGCCCTCGGGAGCTGGTTTTGCGTGTCCACAATATCTTGCGTCGCCTTCATCGTGGAGGTGAGTCAGAAGTCGTCAGTCTCGGGGATTTACGGATGAATCACGGTAGCCATGAGGTCCAAGTCGGAGATGTGGCGCTTGATTTGACAGTCAAATCCTTCGAACTTCTATGGCTTCTAGCCAGTAATCCAGAGCGCGTTTTCTCTAAAACAGACCTCTATGAAAAGGTCTGGCAAGAAGACTATGTGGATGATACCAATACCTTGAATGTTCATATTCATGCTCTGCGACAGGAGTTGGCTAAACATGCTAGTGCAGAAACACCGACCATCAAAACCGTCTGGGGCTTGGGCTACAAAATTGAGAAAGCACGAGGTAGTCAATGAAATTAAAAAGTTATATTTTAGTGGGGTATATCATTTCAACACTCCTAACGATTATCGTGGTTTTTTGGGCTGTTCAAAAAATGCTGATTGAGAAAAGCGAGATTTACTTTCTGCTTGGAATGACCATCGTTGCCAGCCTTGTCGGTGCTGGGATTAGTCTCTTTCTCCTGTCGCCGGTATTTACTTCATTGGGCAAACTTAAGGAACATGCCAAGCGGGTAGCGGATAAGGATTTTCCTTCAAATCTGGAGGTTCAAGGACCTGTAGAATTTCAGCAATTAGGCCAAGCTTTCAATGAAATGTCCCATGATTTGCAAGCGACATTTGATTCCTTGGAAGAAAGCGAGCGAGAAAAGGGCTTGATGATTGCCCAGCTATCGCATGATATCAAGACCCCCATCACTTCGATCCAAGCAACGGTAGAAGGGATTTTGGATGGGGTTATCAAGGAAGGAGAACAGGACCATTATCTAGCAACCATTGGGCGCCAGACAGAAAGACTCAATAAACTGGTTGAGGAATTGAATTTCTTGACCCTAAACACATCTAAAAATCAGGTGGAAACGACCAGCAAAGACAGCATTTTTCTGGACCAGCTTTTGATTGAGTGTATGAGTGAATTTCAGTTCTTGATTGAACAGGAGGAGCGAGATGTTCATTTGCAGGTAATTCCAGAGTCTGCTCGGATTGAGGGAGATTATGCCAAGCTTTCTCGCATCTTGGTGAATCTGGTCAATAACGCTTTTAAATACTCAGCCCCAGGAACCAAGCTGGAGGTGGTAGCTAAGCTGGAGAAGAACCAGTTTTCAATCAGTGTGACCGATGAAGGACAGGGGATTGCCCCAGAGGATTTGGAGAATATTTTCAAACGCCTTTATCGTGTTGAAACTTCGCGTAACATGAAAACAGGTGGTCATGGCTTGGGTCTTGCGATTGCGCGTGAATTGGCCCATCAATTGGGTGGGGAAATCACAGTCAGCAGTCAGTACGGCCTAGGAAGTACCTTTACCCTCCTTCTTAACCTCTCTGGCAATGAAAATAAAGCTTAAAACCCCTTTACAAATCTAGCCATTCATGGTAAAATGGATTTTGTGTGAAATATCAGCAGGAAAGCATGAAGCTCGTCAACAGGTGTCTTATGATAAGTAACCTTGGCTGTTTAGGCGAAGGGCATCTGCACGAATCAGGGCTTTCTAAGTGACTATTTCCACCGAAATATTATTTATATCAGGAGGACATTCACATGTCACGTTATACAGGACCATCTTGGAAACAAGCTCGTCGCCTTGGCCTTTCACTTACAGGTACAGGTAAAGAATTGGCACGTCGTAACTACGTACCAGGACAACACGGACCAAACAACCGTTCAAAATTGTCAGAATACGGTTTGCAATTGGCTGAAAAACAAAAACTTCGTTTCACTTACGGTGTAGGTGAAAAACAATTCCGTAACTTGTTCGTACAAGCTACAAAAATCAAAGGTGGAATCCTAGGTTTCAACTTCATGCTTCTTTTGGAACGTCGTTTGGATAACGTTGTTTACCGTCTTGGTCTTGCGACTACTCGTCGTCAAGCTCGTCAATTCGTAAACCACGGTCACATCCTTGTTGACGGAAAACGCGTTGATATCCCATCATACCGCGTAACTCCAGGTCAAGTGATCTCAGTTCGTGAGAAATCATTGAAAGTTCCAGCTATCCTTGAAGCAGTGGAAGCTACTCTTGGACGTCCAGCATTTGTATCATTCGACGCTGAAAAATTGGAAGGTTCATTGACTCGCTTGCCAGAACGCGACGAAATCAACCCAGAAATCAACGAAGCACTTGTCGTTGAATTCTACAACAAGATGTTGTAATATTTTATTGAATAAGATAGGCTGTAAAGCCTTGAAACTAAGCACTTTAGGCCTCTATCCTAGAGTGCTTTTTTGATTTCTCTTAGTATCCAGCTATCATCATCTATAAGCAATTAGACCGATATAGTTCAAAGTGATATAATAGTCTAAAGGAGGTACTACCATGAATGTTTTAGAAAAAAGCTCTTCATCAACTTACTACAGTTGACAAAGAGCCATTTTTTATTGATAACTTCAATAAAAGTCATCTTTAAAAATTTAAAAGTTTATTTCTTTCTTCAATATCATTTTTAATACGTTCTTCAAGCACCTTGGGATCAACATAGATCACATTCCCAATCATTTTTGCAGGAATGTTCATAGATAGTACCTGGAAAGAATATTTTTTAACAAGTGGTTCAAGTTTTGAGCCGTTTATATTATTGTTAATGGCAGGGAAAATGATATCTTCCCATGAAAATGTGTAGTTATAGATTGTTTTGTTAAATCCAAGCTCTCTGACTTTAACTATATCATGTATGCGAATCAGTTTTACCAGTATATTAACACCGTCAATATTCTTAGCTTTATAATTTTCACGTAAGTTTTTAAAAGAAGCATAGTTCTTGAAGGTAAGATAAGCCAGTAGAATAATTAAGATTAAAGGGATAATACCTTTAGACGTTAGCAAATCACTTATAGCTGTCAACTTAAAACTAAGTATGTAGTTGATAATAACTGCGTAAAAAATAGCTAGTAGTGGCAATTTTACAAATAAAAAAGATTTGTATTTTATGGAAGTAATGGTATTGCTTTCTTTAAATTTTATTTTCATTAATGTTTCTCCTTAAATAGTATCAGTTGAAAGAATATAGAGAAAGACTATGTAATGTTAGTTTTATAATAAAACACCCTATCAGCTAGATATTTTTGTCTAACTAATAGGGTGTAAGTCATGAAACGGAATGACCTATTACTTAACCTCTGTAAACACAACGTGTTTGCGAAGTTTTGGTGAGTATTTCTTCAATTGAAGACGGTCTGGAGTGTTACGTTTGTTTTTAGAAGTAAGGTACAAGCGTTCACCAGATTCTTTGTGTTCAAGTGTAATATTTACGCGCATGGTATCTCCCTTCTATTATTCAGCTGATGCAGCTTTAGCGATTTTACGTCCTTTGTAGTATCCTTTAAGTGATACACGGTGAGAACGTGAGTAATCTCCAGTAGTTTCGTCAAAGTTTACAGATGGAGCTGTTACTTTGTAGTGTGTACGACGTTTGTTTTTCTTCGCTTTTGAAGTGCGACGTGCAGGTACTGCCATTTTGATTTCTCCTTTAGGTATTTATATTCGATTCAATCTACTGATTTTCATCAACCATATTAGAATAACACATTTTTTTTGTAAAGTAAAGTTACTTGACAAAAAAAGATGAAAAAATTCTCCTGTCAGTCCTAGCAGACAGGAGAAGGTGTTAAATATCAATCTCAAATGGTTCGTCAATGGTTTCTGATACGTATTTTCCGTCTTTCTTCCGTTGTTTGACACATTCTGTGAGGAGATATTCGATTTGCCCATTGACTGAACGAAAGTCATCTTCTGCCCATGATGCGAGTGCAGCGTATAACTTTGTTGAGAGTCGAAGGGGGATCTGCTTCTTTTTAGCTTCAGCCATCTTTAGTAAAGACTTCCTGTGTTGACAATTGGTTGTGCATCATGATTGCCACAGAGTACGACAAGGAGATTTGAAACCATGGCAGCTTTTCGTTCTTCGTCAAGCTCTACCAATTCCCCTTCATTGAGTCGTTCTAGTGCCATTTCAACCATTCCTACAGCACCATCCACAATCATCTTACGGGCATCAATAATGGCAGATGCTTGTTGGCGTTGAAGCATGACAGCAGCAATTTCTGGAGCGTAAGCTAGGTAAGTAATACGTGCTTCAAGGATTTCCAAGCCAGCATCCTCAACACGACTTTGGATTTCCTCACGAATACGGTTAGCTACAATCTCACTAGAACCACGGAGACTACCTTCATCTGCTTGCCCGTCACCTGTAGTATCCACATTAGGAGAGACATCGTAAGGATAGATGCGGACAATATTTCGGAGGGCGCTATCACATTGCAATGAAAGATATTCTTTGTAGTTGTCCACATTGAAGACTGCTTTGGCTGTATCAACAACTCTCCAAGTTACCGCGATCCCGATTTCTACGGGATTTCCTAGACAATCATTGATTTTTTGGCGAGAATTGCTCAAGGTCATAACCTTGAGGGAAATCTGTTTTTTGCCAATTTCAATGTTTACATCATTGCCATTTGATGATTTCATTCCTGACAAAGGAGATTTTGTGCTAACATCACCACTTTGTCCCAGTCTAGTGTGATTTGCAGGGTTGACTGCTACGCTGAAGGGATTAACAAAGTAAAAACCAGGTTCTTTGATGGTACCTGTATAGTTACCAAAAAGGGTCAAAACCAGAGCTTCCTGAGGTTTGACAACTTTTAAACCAGCATGAGCTAGGCCTGCAATTAAGCTTAATAAAAGTCCGATAATAATTCCAAAAATGTTTTCCGAACTAACACCCATTATAAATATAAAGATACCGAGTACGAGCGCCAATTCAATGAGAATCAATGCGAATACACCATTTGGTTTTGAATTGATTAGTTTTTCAGTCATAAGAATGACCTCCTATTATTTGATATCTAAATGATATCACTTTAATTTATAAAGTCAAGAAATAAATGTAACATTTTTAAAGAAAATATTTCTGTATAGAATTTTCTGAAAATTCAAGAATTTTCTTCTGTTCATTGCTTTTAAAATGTGCTATAATAGTAAAAACTGAAATGGGAGGGAATAAATGACTGAATTAGATAAACGTCACCGCAGTAGCATTTATGATAGTATGGTAAAATCACCAAACCGTGCCATGCTTCGTGCGACTGGTATGACAGATAAGGACTTTGAAACACCGATTGTTGGGGTAATTTCGACTTGGGCGGAAAATACACCATGTAACATCCACTTGCATGATTTTGGGAAATTAGCCAAAGAAGGTGTCAAATCGGCAGGTGCTTGGCCTGTGCAGTTTGGGACTATCACTGTAGCGGATGGGATTGCCATGGGAACGCCTGGTATGCGTTTCTCTTTGACATCTCGTGATATTATTGCGGACTCAATCGAGGCAGCTATGGGTGGTCACAATGTGGATGCCTTTGTTGCTATCGGTGGCTGTGACAAGAACATGCCGGGTTCTATGATTGCCATTGCCAACATGGATATTCCAGCTATTTTCGCCTATGGTGGAACTATTGCACCGGGAAATCTTGATGGCAAAGACATTGACTTGGTTTCTGTATTTGAAGGTATCGGAAAATGGAACCACGGTGACATGACGGCTGAGGACGTGAAACGTCTCGAATGTAATGCCTGCCCTGGCCCTGGTGGCTGTGGTGGTATGTACACTGCTAATACCATGGCGACAGCTATCGAAGTTCTCGGTATGAGTTTACCAGGGTCTTCATCTCACCCAGCTGAATCAGCTGACAAGAAAGAAGACATCGAAGCAGCAGGACGTGCTGTTGTTAAGATGTTGGAGCTCGGTCTCAAGCCATCAGATATCTTGACTCGTGAAGCCTTTGAAGATGCTATCACTGTAACTATGGCTCTCGGTGGTTCTACAAATGCCACTCTTCACTTGCTTGCCATTGCCCATGCTGCCAACGTTGACTTGTCACTTGAGGACTTCAATATGATCCAAGAACGTGTGCCTCACTTGGCTGACTTGAAACCATCTGGTCAGTATGTCTTCCAAGATCTCTACGAAGTCGGTGGTGTGCCTGCGGTTATGAGATATCTCTTGGCAAATGGTTTCCTTCATGGAGACCGCATTACATGTACTGGTAAGACTGTAGCTGAAAACTTGGCTGACTTTGCAGACCTTACACCAGGTCAAAAAGTTATCATGCCCCTTGAAAATCCAAAACGCGCGGACGGTCCGCTTATCATCTTGAACGGGAATCTTGCTCCTGACGGTGCAGTTGCCAAGGTATCAGGTGTTAAAGTTCGTCGTCACGTTGGACCAGCTAAGGTCTTTGACTCAGAAGAAGATGCGATTCAGGCCGTTCTGACAGATGAAATCGTTGATGGCGATGTAGTCGTTGTTCGTTTCGTTGGACCTAAAGGTGGTCCTGGTATGCCTGAGATGCTGTCACTTTCATCCATGATCGTTGGTAAAGGTCAGGGAGATAAGGTGGCCCTCTTGACGGACGGCCGTTTCTCTGGTGGTACTTATGGTCTGGTTGTTGGACATATCGCTCCTGAAGCTCAAGATGGTGGACCAATCGCTTACCTTCGTACAGGTGATATCGTTACGGTTGACCAAGATACCAAAGAAATTTCTATGGCCGTATCCGAAGAAGAACTTGAAAAACGCAAGGCAGAAACAACCTTGCCACCACTATACAGCCGTGGTGTCCTCGGTAAATACGCCCACATCGTATCATCTGCTTCACGCGGAGCCGTGACAGACTTCTGGAATATGGACAAGTCAGGTAAAAAATAAACTCTTACTCTTCGAAAATCTCTTCAAACCACGTCAACGTCGCCTTGCCGTAGGTATGGTTACTGACTTCGTCAGTCTTATCTACAACCTCAAAACAGTGTTTTGAGCAACCTGCGGCTAGTTTCCTAGTTTGCTCTTTGATTTTCATTGAGTATCAAAAAGCAAGCCAACTTCGGCTTGCTTTTTTTCATCTTTAAAAGTTATTGACCTGCTTAACGAGGTGGTAGTCCAAGGGCAATGCGGCCGTAGCGACTGATTCGTGTGATTTTCCAAGCAGGTGACCAGGTGACTTCAACTTTGACATCTTGGATACCCTCGATTTGTTTCAGACCTGCCACGATTTCGATAGGCAAACTTTCTGCGCAATCGCAGGCTGTATCGGTGAAGGTCATGACAATCTTGCAGAGACCTGTTTCATCCAGATTGATTTCATAAATCAACCCTAGATTGTAAACATCCAATTCCACATCTGTATCAAAAACCTTCTCTAGCTTTTCGATAATTTGGTCTTGCAAGGCCAAAGCACGGTCATTGATTTTGATATCGTCTCTCATTACAGTCCCTCCACGTGATAAATATCCTCTATTTTCTCATAATTCTGACAATTTGGCAAGTTTTTGATGAATTTTCTGAAAAGACTCTCTTGAGATTTTCTTCTCTCACTGTTTTAATCCCTCTATTTATGGTAAAATAAGACTATTAAGTTTAAAGAGGATTCCCTATGAAATTACAAAAACCAAAAGGAACGCAGGATATTTTACCTGCTGAATCTGCCAAATGGCAGTACGTTGAGGGCTTTGCCCGTGAGATTTTCAAGCGCTATAACTACGCAGAAGTGCGCACGCCTATTTTTGAGCATTATGAGGTTATCAGTCGCTCTGTTGGAGATACAACCGATATCGTAACCAAGGAAATGTATGATTTCTATGACAAGGGTGATCGCCATATTACCCTCCGTCCAGAAGGAACAGCGCCCGTTGTCCGTTCCTATGTGGAAAATAAACTCTTTGCCCCAGAAGTGCAAAAGCCAAGCAAGTTCTACTACATGGGCCCTATGTTCCGTTATGAGCGTCCACAGGCAGGGCGTTTGCGCCAGTTCCACCAGATTGGTGTTGAGTGTTTTGGCTCTAGCAATCCAGCTACCGATGTGGAAACCATCGCTATGGCAGCCCATTTCTTGAAAGAAATCGGTATTCAAGGTGTCAAATTACATCTTAACACTCTTGGAAATCCTGAGAGCCGTGCGGCCTACCGTCAAGCCTTAATTGACTATTTGACACCGCTCAAGGAGACCTTGTCTAAGGATAGCCAACGTCGTTTGGAGGAAAATCCTCTCCGTGTCTTGGACTCTAAGGAAAAAGAAGACAAGGTGGCAGTGGAGAATGCGCCGTCTATCTTGGACTTCCTTGATGAAGAAAGCCAAGCTCATTTTGATGCTATGCGTCAGATGTTGGAAAATCTTGGAGTAGACTATATCATCGATACCAATATGGTGCGTGGTTTGGACTACTACAACCACACCATTTTCGAGTTTATCACTGAGATTGAGGGCAATGACTTGACAGTCTGTGCGGGTGGTCGTTACGATGGCTTGGTTGCTTACTTTGGAGGCCCGGAAACTGCTGGATTTGGTTTTGGACTTGGTGTAGAGCGCCTGCTTCTCATTCTTGAGAAGCAAGGTGTTGCTCTTCCTATCGAAAACGCCCTAGATGTCTATATCGCAGTCTTGGGTCAAGGAGCAAATGTCAAGGCCTTGGAGTTGGTACAAGCTCTTCGCCAACAAGGTTTCAAAGCAGAGCGTGATTACCTTAACCGTAAACTAAAAGCTCAGTTCAAGTCAGCCGATGTCTTTGCGGCTAAGGCTCTCATCACTCTAGGCGAGAGCGAAGTCGAAAGCGGACAAGTGACGGTCAAGAACAACCAAACACGAGAAGAAGTGCAAGTATCACTTGAGGCTATCAGCCAAAACTTCTCAGAAATCTTTGAAAAACTAGGCTTTTAATAGTAGATAAACTGGTCAGGATTTTACTCCTGACCTTTTTCTTTTTCAAAATGACAAAAATCATAAACTTTTTGACAAATATACTTGTCAAAAAGAAAAAGATATGTTACAATAAATTCAAGTTAAGAGAAAAGGAGAAAGGAACGATTATGTGGGCATTAGGATTTGTACCTCTTGTGATTATGTATTATATCTACCATTCCCAAAAGGTCAAGAAACTGGAGAATAAAATCAAAAGAATTGAGCAAAAACAGAAAGGAAATAAAGAAATGTCAAGATTATTAAAAGAATTGATTGGGAAGAAACCAACAATCATTGGACAAGTGTTTGGAACAGACAACTGGGAAGTTGTGGATGTTGATGAGGAATGGGTCAAGCTACGCCGTGTTGATAAAAAGGGAAAAGAAAAATTCAAACTACAACGCATTGAGGATATCCAAACCGTTGAATTTGACGGAGAGTAGGTGTGTAACATGCAACTAAAAAATCGTCTAAAAGAGCTTCGGGCTCGCGATGGTCTCAATCAAACCGACCTAGCTAAGCTAGCAGGGGTTTCCAGACAGACCGTTAGTCTACTAGAACGGGACGAATACACCCCGTCCATTATCATTGCCCTGAAAATATCTCAAATTTTCAACGAAACAGTCGAATCAGTATTTCGCTTGGAGGAGGACGAGTGATGAACAAGTATAAAGTGATTTATTACATGAGTGTTCTTGCCCTCATTGTGAATACTTTCGCTATGATTGGAACATTACTGGGGTGGTTCTATTTTGTTGAAAGTAAGTATTTATTTTGGGTTAACTTAGTCCTCTTGTCCATTTTCAACTGGTTGAAGAAGAAGGAGAAAAATGATGAACAAGTATAAAGTGATTTATTATGTAGTTGCCATAGCTTTATTAGTCAGCGTGTGTCTACTAATTGGAACAAATCTAGGATGGTTTGATCTCTATTACAGTGACCAATTTATTTGGGCCTACTTTGCCCTCATCCCAGTCGTTGACTGGATTGAAAAGAAAGCAAACAATTTAGCGAGTGAAAAAGGAGAATGAATATGAAAAAGAATAAGAAAGGTGTCTTGTTATTTTTAATGTCTGTTGTCTTTGGAGGCTTCTTGGGCATGTTTGTAGGGATGTTTAAGGCACGTGCCGAATCCTACGAAGTTATTTTAGATGTAAAAGTCTTGATACCTTGGATATCAGCTATTTGTTTAGTATTAGGTTTCATTAGTCTTTTTTTGACTTTCAATTTCTTAAAGAAAAGCAGAAAATTTCATTCCTTGTATCAAGAGGAAATGGATGATGATCTGAATGAAAGCTATTATGTGCAAATGTATCGGAATCTTGAGTTTGGAAGTATTGCTTTTAATAGTGCAAGTGTAGTGATTTTATTGGCTCTCTTCATTTCAGCAAGTGAAGTGGTTATACTAAATAGAAGCAATCTAACCTTATCTCTTTCTTTTTTGGGATTAGTGTTGACTTTTAATGCTCAAAAATATTTTTATAAAACCATTGCGATTGTTCGCCAGTTTGATATGGTATTTTTCTCTATGCCAAAGGATATCTTAGGTTATGTCAATTCTTGCGATGAAGGGGAGCGCCAGGCTAATTTGGAACAGAGTTTTCGGATTTTATTCCAATTACATCAGTATGTCTTGCCAGCTTTGTACTTTCTGATTGCTCTCTTTTCTTTACTGACAGGAGAGATTCAGTTACTAGCCTTCTTGTTTGTCGGAGCAATCCATATTTATATCAATGTGATGCAGTTACCTATGGTGAAACGTTATTTCAAATAAAGGAGTTTCTATGATTCGTGTTGAAAATGTAAGCAAAAGTTTTGGGAGCAAAAAAGCTCTTCATCAGATTTCTTTTGAGATTAAGGAAGGTGAAATCTTTGGTTTTCTTGGCCCTTCTGGTTCAGGTAAAACAACCATGATCAATGTCTTGACAGGTCAGTTGGCTGCAGATCAAGGTAAAACAGTTTTGTTAGGCAAGAACTCTCAAGATTTAACCTCAAATGATTTGGAACAAATTGGTATTGTTAGTGATGGCAGTGGCTTTTATGAAAAGATGAGTCTTTACAAAAATCTGCTCATTTACGCTAAGTTATATGGTCTCAAGTCAGATAGAGTAAATCAGGTGCTCCAACAGGTTGGATTGGCAGATGCTAAAGACATCATCGCAGAAAAACTATCTACAGGGATGAAACAACGAATGTTCTTGGCTCGTGCCCTTCTGAATGCTCCTAAGATTCTCTTCCTAGATGAGCCAACTAGTGGCTTAGACCCTACAACATCTAAGATGATTCATATCCTACTTCAAGAATTAAAGCAGGCGGGGACAACTATCTTTCTGACCACGCATGATATGAATGAAGCAACTCTGCTTTGTGATCGCTTATCTCTTTTGAATAAGGGGAACTTAATAGAGTATGGAAGTCCGCAAGATATTATCCAGAAGTACCATGTGGATAAGAAAGTACGTGTGGTTTATAACGATGGACGAGAACAGATAGTTCCATTTGAAGAATTGCCACATTTAGACACGACAGATTTGATGGTGGTTCACTCTTGTGAGCCAACACTAGAAGAAATCTTTATCAGATTAACAGGAGAAAAGTTAGATGTTTAGAAAATTAAATGCCCTACTATGGTTAAGAGTGCAAGTCCTTAT
Organism: Streptococcus sp. HMSC063B03; assembly: GCF_001836965.1. Taxonomy (GTDB): domain Bacteria; phylum Bacillota; class Bacilli; order Lactobacillales; family Streptococcaceae; genus Streptococcus; species Streptococcus pneumoniae_F. The sequence continues at coordinate 23,659 of NZ_KV831053.1, forward strand.
TAGCAATTCAAGTTTGTTAGCAACTTTATTGATGCCTTTTGGTATTGCTGTTCTATATAATGAATTCATGAATAAGAATGGAGAATTGAGTATGTTGCTCCTCTCTACGAGTTTGACCATGGTCTTGAGTATGGGAAGTGGTTATATGGTATCGATTATGATGGCAGAAGATAAGGAAAAACGAAATCTTAAATCACTCATCCTAAGTGGTGTGACAGCAACAGAATATACTTTCAGTATGCTTGTTCTCCCTATTCTGATAATGTTACTTGCTATGATTGTACTTCCCATCTATCTTAAAGTAGATCTATCTGGTTATTTATTTGCCTACGTTATCTATTTGCTCCTAGCAACGATTAGTATTATTTTTATCAACCTTCTAATCGGTGCGGTGTCAGATACTCAATCTAAAGCGCAAGTCTATAGTATCTTCCCTATGTTAATTGTCTCTTTTTTACCTATAATTGCTCTTCAAAATGATACGGCTCAAAAAGTGTTGGATTACTCGTTCGTTGGTCCTATTGTAAATCTTTTAAATAAAAAAGGTGGAGAAATATCTTTTTCTAACATCGGTATGTTACTTGCCTGGGTACTTGTATTAGGAATAGCAAACCTCATTGTATTGAAAAACAGCTATAAAGCAAGATAGGAGAACTTTATGAAACTACTTAAAAACCTTGGCTGGTTTCTTCTAGCCATTCTATCCTTTTTATTCATCTATGGCTTCATTCAGGTGCTCGCGACTACGTCGCTTGCCTTAGGTGCTTCACCCTATGCTGTTACCCTACTCTATGTAGCCTTGGCTGGAGTTTATGTGTACGGCGTTTACAAATGGTATCAGAAAGGTCCTGTTCGTATTGAGAAGAGTGGCTTCAACCGATTTATTTGGCTTCCTGCCTTGGTTTGGTTCTTATCTCTGGTTGTCCAATTTTTCTTGCCAAATGATCCTTCAGTAAATCAACAAATGGCGACAGACTTGACCTTGTCTCAACCACTTTTCTCATTCTTTGCTGTCGTTATTTTTGCTCCTTTGACGGAAGAGCTTATCTTTAGAGGGATGTTAGCACGCTATCTCTTTCCTAAGCAGGACAATAGTAAACAAACTCTGATTTTTCTTCTGGTATCCAGTGTTCTGTTTGCCTTGATTCATTTCCCAGGTGATGTGCAACAATTTTTTGTCTATTTTAGTCTTGGTTTTAGCTTGGGCTTGGCTTATATTAGCAAAAAAGGTCTGGTTTACAGTATTTCTCTCCACGCTTTGAATAATTTAGTCAGCTTTTTGATGATTCTCATGCTATAATAGAGTCAGGAGGTCACATGAAACGAGTAATTTTATTAGCAGTGATTCAAGCAGTCGTTCTATTTTTCATCATTGGAGCGCTAGCTTATGCTTTCAAGGGAGATTTCTTCTACAACTATCTAGCAGTTGTCTTTGCCCCTATTGCAGGTGTCTTGCGCTTTGGGACAGCTTACACAACGGAGATTGTCTTGCCTCGAAAGGCAGCTGAAATTGCTGAAAAACGTAAAGCAGGCAAAAATTCAAAATAAAAGAGTCCGGTGAACTTCATCGGATTTTTGTATGGGCGTCAATTTTTAGAGTCTTCACTTGATTTTTAAAGACTGGCAAACTTTTCTGATGATTTTCATGAAGAGCCTGCGCTTTTATGGTAAAATAGTAACAGAATAAAAGAGGAGAGAAAACATGAAACGTAGTATGTATGCTGGTCGTGTTCGTGAGGAACACATCGGACAAGAAATAACCTTGAAAGGATGGGTTGGCCGTCGTCGTGACCTTGGTGGTTTGATCTTTATCGATCTTCGTGACCGTGAAGGAATCATGCAGTTGGTTATCAACCCTGAAAAAGTATCTGCAGAGGTCATGGCAACAGCTGAAAGCCTTCGTAGCGAATTTGTCATCGAGGTGACTGGTCAGGTCGCTGCGCGTGAGCAAGCCAATGATAAGTTGCCAACTGGTGCAGTTGAGTTAAACGTGACAGCTCTGACAGTGCTTAATACAGCTAAGACAACCCCATTTGAGATTAAGGATGGCATTGAGGCCAATGACGATACACGTTTACGTTACCGTTACCTTGACCTTCGCCGTCCAGAAATGTTGGAAAATCTCAAACTTCGTGCTAAGGTGACCCACTCTATCCGCAACTACTTGGATGAGTTGGAGTTTATCGACGTGGAGACACCATTCCTTTCTAAGTCAACGCCTGAAGGGGCGCGTGACTATTTGGTGCCGTCTCGTGTTAATAAAGGGCATTTTTATGCGCTTCCTCAAAGTCCACAAATCACGAAACAACTCTTGATGAATGCAGGTTTTGACCGTTACTACCAAATCGTCAAATGTTTCCGTGACGAGGACTTGCGTGGTGACCGCCAGCCTGAGTTCACTCAGGTCGACTTGGAAACGTCTTTCCTTACTGAGCAAGAAATCCAAGATATCACAGAAGGCTTGATTGCGCGTGTCATGAAGGAAACTAAAGGCATCGAAGTGACGCTGCCATTCCCTCGTATGAAATACGATGATGCGATGGCTCTTTACGGTTCTGATAAACCTGATACTCGTTTTGACATGTTGCTTCAGGACTTGACAGAAGTGGTCAAAGGTGTAGACTTTAAAGTCTTTTCAGAAGCACCTGCTGTAAAAGCCATTGTGGTCAAAGGCGCTGCGGACAATTATTCACGTAAAGACATCGACAAGATGACAGAAGTAGCCAAACAGTATGGTGCCAAAGGTCTTGCTTGGGTCAAGGTTGTTGATGGAGAATTAAACGGACCAGTTGCTAAGTTCTTGACAGGCATCCAAGCAGAATTGACAACAGCGCTTGCACTTGAAGATAAGGACCTCGTTCTCTTTGTGGCGGATACGCTTGAAGTGGCCAATGCAACTCTTGGTGCCCTTCGTGGACGTATTGCCAAAGAGCTTGGCTTGATTGATAACGATAAATTCAACTTCCTTTGGGTGGTTGACTGGCCAATGTTTGAATGGTCTGAAGAAGAAGGCCGTTACATGAGTGCCCACCATCCGTTTACTTTACCAAATAAAGAATCTGAGGAAAAAATAAAAGCTAATAAGGACGGTCTAAAGAAATACTCTAAAGAAAAAGGTAGTGTTCTAGAGAGAATACATGCCGTTGCCTATGACATCGTTTTAAATGGTTACGAGCTTGGTGGAGGTAGTCTTCGTATATACGAAAAAAACCTCCAGGAATACATGTTCAAGGCTCTTGGTTTCTCAGCTGAAGAAGCAAATGACCAGTTTGGATTCCTTCTTGAAGCCATGGACTATGGTTTCCCACCACACGGTGGCTTGGCTATCGGGCTTGACCGATTTGTCATGCTTTTAGCAGGGGAAGAAAATATCCGTGAAGTCATTGCCTTTCCTAAGAACAACAAGGCAACTGACCCAATGACACAAGCTCCTTCAACAGTAGATCTCAAACAACTAGAGGAACTCAGCTTACAAGTAGAAGAAGATGAAACAAGCAAAACGAATTAAGCGGTGGCGCTATTATCTGCGCCGCTTTGCTCATCAGATAAAAATTTTACGTGTCTTACAAAGTATCTCTCGCGAAAAGTATGATGAGAAGATTTCGGCCTCTCTGGTCTATGGTTTTTTATCAGCAGTGGCGGTCAATTTCTTTTTCCAACCAGGTCATGTGTATTCGAGTGGTGCGACAGGTCTGGCACAGATTATCTCTGCCTTGAGTAATCACTGGTTTGGTTTTCATATTCCGATTTCGCTGACCTTCTACGCCATTAATTTTCCTTTGATGATTTTGGCTTGGTATCAGATTGGCCATAAGTTTACCGTCTTTACCTTTATCACGGTTTCCATGAGTTCCTTCTTTATCCAGTTTGTCCCTGTGGCAACCTTGACGGAGGATCCTATTATCAATGCCCTTTTTGGGGGAGTTGTCATGGGCTTGGGGATTGGTTTTGCTCTTCGCAACAATATCTCCAGTGGAGGTACAGATATTGTCAGCCTGACCATTCGCAAGAAAACGGGTAAGAATGTTGGTAGTATTTCTTTCTTGGTAAATGGGACTATCATGCTGATAGCTGGTTTGACCTTTGGTTGGAAATACGCTCTCTACTCTATGATTACCATCTTTGTCTCTAGCCGTGTCACAGACGCTGTCTTTACCAAGCAAAAACGCATGCAGGCCATGATTGTGACCAATCATCCAGAGAAGGTAATTGAAAAAATCCATAAAAAATTGCACCGCGGTGCAACCATGATCCACGATGCAGAAGGAACCTATAATCACGAAAGAAAGGCAGTTTTAATCACTGTCATTACCCGTGCAGAGTTTAATGAATTTAAACAGATTATGAAACAGGTGGATCCAAGCGCCTTTGTCTCTGTATCTGAGAATGTTCATATTTTGGGACGATTCGTTGAAACAGAAAATTAGTAACAAAAAAACCAGCGTGAGCTGGTTTTTATTTTTCAATAATTTTGTGGGCGATTAACTGACGGTAACAAATTTGCTTATTGCTTTTAGTATCGTTGATAATCTGGAGGATAGTTTCAAGGGAAATACGACCAAGTTCTAGGCTATTGATATCAACATAGGCCGCCAAGTTGAGCTTGGGATTGACCGAGTCAAAGCTGAGAACAGGGACATCCAGTTGGTGCTTAGCAATATAGTCACAGACCCCTTCGGCTAGGAGACTATCGGTTGTAATGATAGCATCAATCTGTGGATCATGCTGAAAGAGGAGTTTACTAAATTGATACCCTTTTTCTTCTAGGAACTCGGTTGCAAAATAGGTCAAATTTCCGTCAATGGGCAGTTGGTGTTGTTTGAGGGCGGACTCATAGCCTGTTAAACGGTCTTGCGTTACGAAGAGTCGCTTAGTCCCTCCAATGAAGGCAATTCGTTTGCAGCCTTTTTTGATAAAATATTCGGTTGCATCAAAACCGGCTTGGACATTGTCATTATCGACAAGAGGGATAAAGGGTGAAATGGATTTTCCTAGGATGAGGAAGGGGAACTGCTCATCAGCGACCAGCTTGACCAAGGGATCCTCCTCTTCGGCATAAAGGAAGATTAAACCATCCACACGTTTGCCGTAAACCATCTGTGAAATAGCTTTAAGGCGCTCTTTTTCATCTTTACCTGTTGCAATCTGAATAGCGTAGTGGTTTTCAGAAGCAACTTGGGCGATACCACGGAGGACAGATGGGAAGAAAGGATTTTGATAGAAGGCGTCTGAGTCGTCAGGAAGGACCAAGCCGATAACTTGGGTATAACTGCTTACCAAACTACGAGCGTTGAGGTTGGGGTGGTAATTGAGCTCCTTCATAGCCTTGCGAACGCGTTTTTTTGTTTCGTCGCTAATGGTTGATTTGTTTTGAATAACACGGGTTACGGTTGAAGGCGAAACACCAGCAGCCTTGGCCACGTCTTTAATCGTAACGGGCATAAAAATCTCCTATTTATGGTAATCTGGATCACGGAAATGCGTTTTATAAAAGATAGTGACCAGATACAGAACAAAAAGAATGTTTTGTACAGTAATCAGGGTTGTCATATTTTGGCCAAATAATCCCAAAATAAGCGTAATCAGAGTTGGTAATCCTAAACAGTTCAAGATAAAATGGTAGCACTCTTTAAAGGTCCTAAATGAAAAGAGGCGTGATTTCTTAGTGATATAAAGGAGAAGACTCGCTCCTAGAGAGACAATGAAGAAATTCAAACCAAAGAGAAAGCTGGCACCGAGAACTAGGAAGAGACTGATATAGACACGATTCTGCTGATACCAGTCTTTAGAAATCGCTTGTGTCAAGCTGTCTTTGTTTTTGAAACTATCAGTCTGAATCGCTCGGTAAGAGATACGGGTCAGCTCTTTACTTTCCTTGCTGATGACTAGCTCATTCGTATCGAAATGCAGTTGCAAGTTCTTAGGTAATTCCTTGCTTTGACTTGGACCGATCACAATAGAAGGGGCTTGACTAGCTGTTCCTGTATAAGTTAATTTGCCATCAATAATTGTAGCGTGTTCAGAGAGATCCTGGACAACCTTATCTGTCAATGGTTCATAGACATTATCGATAAAGGTTTCTAGCGGATAAGTCTCCTGTGAGCTGTTTTGGATGGCAATAGGTACCATAGATAAGCTGATAAGGAAGACACTGGTAAAGAGAAGCTGAAACCAGTTGAGTCCGAAACGTTTGGACAGGGGCTTACGAAATCCCCAAATACTTGAAAAATATGAAAATGGATATGGAAGCATTTGTATCTTTCTAAAAGGTGTTTTCTATATGAGTATTATTATATAGAGAAATGTACTTTATTTCAAGTCTAGGAGACAAATTGCTTGCTACAAGGATATTATATACAGTAGCAATCGCTAATACTCAATGAAAATCAAAGAGCAAACTAGGAAGCTAGCCGCAGGTTGCTCAAAGCAAAGCTTTGAGGTTGCAGATAAAGCTGACGTGGTTTGAAGAGATTTTCGAAGAGTATAAAATGAAAAAGGGTGGCGGGGATAAATTATCCCTTGTCGCCACCACTTGTAAGTCCTGAAACAAAGTTCTTTTGTAGGAAGAAGAAGAGAATACAGATTGGAAGGGCGATGAGGATAGCACCTGCTGAGAAGTAGGCAATCTTCATATTTTTCACATTGCTAACGAAGGTTTGGAGACCTACGGCAACAGTAAAGTATTCTTTTTCACGAAGCAAGAAACTAGAGAGGATATAGTCCCCGAAAGGTCCCATGAAGGCCCAGAGAGCTTGTACGGCAACCATTGGGCGAACAAGTGGAAGAACAATTTGCCAGAAGCGGCGGAAATGTCCTGCACCGTCTAGTTTTGCAGATTCGTCTAGAGACATTGGCACTGTATCGAAGTAGCCCTTCATGAGCCAAGCATTCATTGGGATACCACCACCAACGTAGAGGAAGATGAGGAACCAGCTGTGGTTAAGGGCGTTCAACATAAGTGCCATAACGAAGAAGGCTGTCAAAGCGGCCATGGTTGGCACCATTTGGATAATCAAGAAGAAGACCAAACTTTGTTTACGAGCCAAGAAATTGTAACGGCTATAAGCATAACCAGCAAGTACGATAATACTTGTTTGAACAGCCATAGTAATTAAGGCGATAATCAAAGTGTTGAGGTACCAAGTACCGTACAAGGTTTCAGTGAAGAGGCCTTTAAAGTTATCAAAATTGAGATCGATATTAGTATCTAGTTTAAAGGCTGAGACGTTACCTGCTTTAAAGGCTGACATGATGGTAATCAAAAGTGGATAGATAATCACGATTGATAGGCCAATTAAGTAGAGGTAAGTAAGGGTTTGAGTCAGTCTACGTTTGAGTTTAATTGAGTTATTCATCTTAGACATCCTCCATATCAAATGCGTGTAGTTTCTTGAATGCGATCATAGAGATTGAGATGACAATGATAGAGATAATCAAGGTAACAGCTGCCGCCATTGAGTATTGAGGAGATGTACCTGTTGTCAAACGGTAGATCCATGAAATCAAGATATCAGTTGAACCAGCTCCCCCTCCGACACTACCAGGACCCCCACCATTGAAGAGGTACATGATAGAGAAGTTGTTAAAGTTGAAGGTGTATTGGCTAATCAAAGTAGGTGCCGCAACAGCCAAGATCATTGGGAAAGTGATGTTGCGGAATTTTTGCCAAGCATTGGCACCGTCAATATAAGCTGCTTCGTAAAGGTCGTTAGGAATAGATTGCAAGATACCCAAAGTCAAAACGTAGATATATGGGAATCCAAGCCAACCTTGCATCATAATCAAGGCAACCTTAGTCCAAGTAGGGTCTGTTTTCCAAGGGATAAGAGCCCCATCAAGGAAAGGAAGGAATTTAGCAAAGATCGGCAAGACTTGAGTGTTGATAGCACCAACACTATCATTAAACATATTTGAGAATGTCAAGATAGTGATGAAGGCTGGAACAGCCCAAGGAAGAAGGAAAATAACACCAAAGATACGTTTTCCTTTGATAAATGGTTGGTTAGCAATGATAGCTGTGAAGATACCAATCACGATCTGTAAAGTTGAGGCAGATAAAGCCCAGATGATAGTCCAAGAAAGAACAGAACCAAAGGCAGAACGGAAGGTACTCAAGCTCCAAATGTTTGTAAAGTTGGTCAAACCAACCCAGTCCAACAATTTGTTTGGTGGCAAGTGTTGGAAGTCGTAGTTGGTAAAGGCGATCATCAAGGTTACGATAACGGGGAAGATAATCGCAAAAGTCATTGCAATATAAGATGGAATGATCAAGAGGTAAGGGAAACCATTTTCATAGATTCCTTTGATCATTTCTTTAAAGGTAAGTGCTACTGGAATACCATTGTTAATGTGTTTAGCAGTTGTATGTGCATCTTTGATATTTGCGAAATAAAAGAGTACATAAACAACTACAAAGATTAAATGGAAGGCACCACGAATCAGCATGAAGAGAGAATTATCACGACCTGGCTTGTCACCAAGAGTGATGAGGTTGCTCAATTCAGGGGCTGCAAGTGCTAGGAAATAAAGGACAAATACGATGGTTACACCAAGGAAGATAAAACCTTTGGCCTTTTGTTTATTGTAAATCTGTCCTAACCCAGGAATGATAGACAGCAGGGCTGCTTTACTAGGTTGTTGCTTTTCCATAATAACTCCTTTCATAGGATACTGGTTTCTAATCAAAACCTAAACTATATATGTTTTTTATTGATAAATTCAAAGGGGGATTTGAATTCCACCCCCCTTGAACAAATTTTTTATTCACCAAATTTTTGTTTGATTGTTTCTTTGATCAATGTTACAGCATCGTTTGCAGCTGTTTTAGCATCTTTCTTACCACTTACAGCTTCAAACAACATTGTTTTAGCTGGGTCCCAAACAGCTGACATTTGAGAGATATTTGGCATTGGTTGAGCGTTCTTGAACTGTTTGATAACAGCTGTTGTCAACTCATCGTTTTTACCTTCAGCGTATGAACGAGCTTCAGTGTTAGCTGGGATTTCGTTAGTTGTATCGTAGAAGGCTTTTTGTTCTTCAGTTGAAACAAGGAAGTCTACAAATTTTTGAGCAGCTTCAAGGTTCTTAGTGCTTGATGGGATGATCCAAGCTTTACCACCACCGAATGCAGCATATTCTTTTCCGTTTGGAAGAGTTGGGATAGTTGCAACACCGTAGTTTACTTTAGCGTCTTTGAAGGCTTTAGCTTTCCAAGGTCCGTCAATGATAGCAGCTGTTTTACCTTCTTGGAATTGAGTTTGGATTAGGTTTCCAGCTCCTTCAGTATCTTGCATACCTTTAGGCCATTTTTCATACCAAGATTTAGCATAGTTGATACCTGCGATAGAACCGTCGTTTGCAAGACCGATGTCTTTAGCATCTTTACCGTTTTGTCCGAATACGTAACCGCCGTTACCAGCAAGAAGTCCGTATGCAAAGTAGAAGTTTGTCCAGTCAGCTAGGAAAGCAGAAGTTTTTCCATCTTCTCCAGCGAATGCGTATTTGCTATCTTTAGCAAGGTTTTCCAAGTCAGCAAATGTTTTTGGAGCTTCTTTTACCAAGTCTTTGTTGTAGTACATAACAAGTGACTCGATAACGGCAGGAGCACCGTAAACTTTACCGTCAGCAGCTGTTACAAGAGATTTAGTTTTATCATCTGTTTTAGCGCCGTCGCTCAATTTAACTTCTGAAAGTTGGCCGTCAGTACCAAGGCTACCTACACGGTCGTATGGTGCCATCATAACGTCAGCAGCTTTACCAGATTGGTTATCTAGAGAAAGGTTGTCAAGACCACCCATTTGGTCTCCGGTTTTGATAGTCACTTTTACGCCAGCTTCTTTTTCGTAAGCTTTTGCAGCTGATTCAGCAAAAGCTTTGTATTGGTCTTCAACGTAAAGAGTGATTTCTTTCGCTTCAGATGAACCAGCATCAGCAGCTTTTTCAGCAGGTTTGCTTCCGCAAGCTACCAAAAGCAAGCTAGCAAGTGTAGCAGTTCCAAGCACAGCAGCGCTCTTCATGAATTTAGATGACATAGTGTATTCCTCCTAAAGAATAACAAATTTTATAATGAGGAAACGCAAACGTTTTCCTTTATGGGACTAGTATAGCACAATCGGAAAGCGGTTGCAAGTATTTTTTGTAAAAATTTTTAAAAAAATTGTGAAAAAAGTAAACGCTTCATCGTCATATAATAGTAGAAAATCCCAAAAATAGCTTTTGTTTTAAATTTAAAAAAAGTTGAGAAAACGATTGCCTAATTTACAAATGGAAAGCAGAGAGGATTCTCATTTTATTTTTGCTTAATAAGATAAGTGAAACCCTTATTCCTATTTTGTTTATTTCCTGAAAGAATATATATACGAGTAAGAAGAAAAAATTTTTAAAAAATAATCAAAAAAGTTATTTAAAACCGCTTGCATTTATCAAGAAAATAAGCTATACTAGTAATAGCGCAAACGTTTGCGTTCATAAAAATGTAATATCTAACTATAAACACATGAGGTGCTTATTATGAAAAAACGTCAAAGTGGTGTGTTGATGCACATTTCTTCTCTTCCAGGAGCATACGGAATCGGATCATTTGGTAAAAGTGCTTATGACTTCGTTGATTTCTTGGTTCGCACAAAACAACGTTACTGGCAAATCCTTCCACTAGGAACAACTAGTTACGGAGACTCTCCTTACCAATCTTTCTCAGCCTTCGCAGGGAACACTCATTTTATCGATTTGGATATCTTAGTGGAGCAAGGCTTGTTACAAGCAAGTGACCTTGAAGGGGTTGACTTTGGTAGTGATGCGTCTGAAGTTGATTATGCGAAAATTTACTATGCACGTCGTCCTCTTTTAGAAAAAGCGGTAAAACGTTTCTTGGAAGTGGGAGATGTTAAAGATTTTGAGAAATTTGCTCAAGACAACCAATCATGGCTTGAACTCTTTGCAGAGTATATGGCTATCAAAGAGCATTTTGACAATCTTGCTTGGACTGAATGGCCAGATGCAGATGCTCGTGCTCGTAAAGCTTCAGCACTTGCAAGCTACCGTGAGCAATTGGCAGACAAGTTGGTTTACCACCGTGTGACTCAATACTTCTTCTTCCAACAATGGTTGAAATTGAAAGCTTACGCTAACGACAACCATATCGAAATCGTTGGAGACATGCCAATTTACGTAGCGGAAGATTCAAGCGATATGTGGGCAAATCCACATCTCTTCAAGACAGATGTCAATGGTAAGGCTACTTGCATCGCAGGATGCCCACCAGATGAATTTTCTGCAACTGGTCAGCTTTGGGGTAACCCAATCTATGACTGGGAAGCAATGGACAAAGATGGCTACAAATGGTGGATTGAGCGCTTGCGTGAAAGCTTCAAAATCTACGACATCGTTCGTATTGACCACTTCCGTGGCTTCGAATCTTACTGGGAAATCCCTGCTGGTTCTGATACAGCAGCACCTGGTGAGTGGGTGAAAGGTCCTGGCTACAAGCTTTTTGCAGCCGTTAAGGAAGAACTTGGTGAGCTAAACATCATCGCTGAAGACCTTGGCTTCATGACTGATGAAGTTATCGAATTGCGTGAACGTACTGGCTTCCCAGGAATGAAGATTCTTCAATTTGCCTTCAACCCAGAAGACGAAAGCATCGATAGCCCACACTTGGCACCTGCTAACTCAGTTATGTACACAGGAACACACGATAACAATACGGTCCTTGGTTGGTACCGTAACGAGATCGAAGATGCGACTCGTGAATACATGGCTCGCTACACGAACCGTAAAGAATACGAAACAGTGCCACATGCTATGCTTCGTACAGTCTTTTCATCAGTTAGCTTCATGGCAATTGCAACTATGCAAGATTTGCTAGAATTGGATGAGGTAGCTCGTATGAACTTCCCATCTACCCTTGGTGGAAACTGGTCTTGGCGTATGACTGAAGATCAATTGACACCAGCTGTCGAGGAAGGCTTGCTTGACTTGACAACAATCTATCGCCGAATCAATGAGAATTTGGTAGAATTAAAGAAATAATACAATATCAGGAGACACCTTAAACATGTTATCACTACAAGAATTTGTACAAAATCGTTACAATAAAACCATTGCAGAATGTAGCAATGAAGAGCTTTACCTTGCTCTTCTTAACTACAGCAAGCTTGCAAGTAGCAAAAAACCAGTTAACACTGGTAAGAAAAAAGTTTACTACATCTCAGCTGAGTTCTTGATTGGTAAACTTTTGTCAAACAACTTGATCAACCTTGGTCTTTACGACGATGTTAAAAAAGAACTTGCAGCTGCAGGTAAAGACTTGATTGAAGTTGAAGAAGTTGAATTGGAGCCATCTCTTGGTAATGGTGGTTTGGGACGTTTGGCTGCCTGCTTTATCGACTCAATTGCTACTCTTGGTTTGAATGGTGACGGTGTTGGTCTTAACTACCACTTTGGTCTATTCCAACAAGTTCTTAAAAATAACCAACAAGAAACAATTCCAAATGCATGGTTGACAGAGCAAAACTGGTTGGTTCGCTCAAGCCGTAGCTACCAAGTACCATTTGCTCACTTCACATTGACATCAACTCTTTACGATATCGATGTACCTGGTTACAAGACAGAAACTAAGAACCGCTTGCGTTTGTTTGACTTGGATTCAGTTGACTCTTCAATCATTAAAGACGGTATCAACTTTGATAAGACAGACATTGCTCGCAACTTGACTCTTTTCCTTTACCCAGATGATAGTGACCGTCAAGGTGAATTGCTCCGTATCTTCCAACAATACTTTATGGTTTCAAACGGTGCGCAATTGATCATCGAAGAAGCAATCGAAAAAGGAAGCAACTTGCATGACCTTGCTGACTACGCAGTTGTACAAATCAACGATACTCACCCATCAATGGTTATCCCTGAATTGATCCGTCTTTTGACTGCTCGTGGTATCGAACTTGACGAAGCAATCTCAATCGTTCGTAGCATGACTGCCTACACTAACCACACAATCCTTGCTGAAGCCCTTGAAAAATGGCCTCTTGAATTCTTGCAAGAAGTGGTTCCTCACTTGGTACCAATCATCGAAGAATTGGACCGTCGCGTGAAAGCAGAATACAAAGATCCAGCTGTTCAAATCATCGATGAGAGCGGACGTGTTCACATGGCTCATATGGATATCCACTATGGATACAGTGTAAACGGGGTAGCAGCACTCCACACTGAAATCTTGAAGAACTCTGAGTTGAAAGCCTTCTACGACCTTTACCCAGAAAAATTCAACAACAAAACAAACGGTATCACTTTCCGTCGTTGGCTCATGCATGCTAACCCAAGACTATCTCACTACTTGGATGAGATTATTGGAGAAGGTTGGCACCATGAAGCAGATGAGCTTGAAAAACTCTTGTCTTATGAAGACAAAGCAGCTGTCAAAGAAAAATTGGAAAGCATCAAAGCTCACAACAAACGTAAATTGGCTCGTCACTTGAAAGAACACCAAGGTGTGGAAATCAATACAAACTCTATCTTTGATATCCAAATCAAACGTCTTCACGAGTACAAACGCCAACAAATGAATGCTTTGTACGTGATCCACAAATACCTTGACATCAAAGCTGGTAACATCCCTGCTCGCCCAATCACAATCTTCTTTGGTGGTAAGGCAGCTCCAGCCTACACAATCGCTCAAGACATCATCCACTTGATCCTTTGCATGTCAGAAGTTATTGCTAACGATCCAGCAGTAGCTCCACACTTGCAAGTTGTTATGGTTGAAAACTACAACGTTACTGCAGCAAGCTTCCTTATCCCAGCATGTGATATCTCAGAACAAATCTCACTTGCTTCTAAAGAAGCTTCAGGTACTGGTAACATGAAATTCATGTTGAACGGAGCTTTGACTCTTGGTACTATGGACGGTGCTAACGTGGAAATCGCTGAGTTGGTTGGAGACGAAAATATCTACATCTTTGGTGAAGATTCAGAAACTGTTATCGACCTTTACGAAAAAGCAGCTTACAAATCAAGCGAATTCTACGCTCGTGAAGCTATCAAACCATTGGTTGACTTCATCGTTAGCGATGCAGTTCTTGCAGCTGGAAACAAAGAGCGCTTGGAACGTCTTTACAATGAATTGATCAACAAAGACTGGTTCATGACTCTTCTTGACTTGGAAGACTACATCAAGGTTAAAGAACAAATGTTGGCTGACTACGAAGACCGTGACGCATGGTTGGATAAAGTCATCGTTAACATTTCTAAAGCAGGATTCTTCTCATCTGACCGTACAATTGCTCAGTATAACGAAGATATCTGGCACTTGAACTAATACTCTTCGAAAATCTCTTCAAACCACGTCAGCGTTGCCTTGCCGTACTCAAGTACAGCCTGCGGCTAGCTTCCTAGTTTGCTCTTTGATTTTCATTGAGTATAAGATACAAATTCACACTAATACATTTTGTAAAAAAGCGAGTTTCGATTGAAATTCGCTTTTTTAAATGCTGTGGATTTGAGTCAATTTTGTCTAAAAATAGGGAGATCCTAGATACAGTGAAGGCTTTAAATGCTGGTTTTTACTGTCTTTCATCCTTATTTTTCTTCGTAGTTGAACACCTCATATTTATTGTATTCGCTTACACAAAGTATTATAATATGATTGTAGGAAAGAAGGTGTTTTTATGATACATACACTTAAATTGGGGTTGTTTATTACCTTTCTTGTATTATTAATCTTGTTACCTGATAAGATTTTTGGAAAAAATAAAAAAATTTGGAAAATAATTCTTGCAATATTGATGGCGGCGACAGCATTATCATTTATGTACTAAGTTATTTTAAGAATGTAGGGTTTACTTCCCTACATTCTTTTTAGTTTTTTCTGTTTTCTAGATTCTATTTATCCAAGCGCTTCAAAAACTAACTTTTTTAAAAGCTAAGTGTTAGTAAGCTTGTAAGAAACCTAGTTTAAAACAGTAAACCAGCGCTTAAAATGCTGGTTTTCACTGTCTTCAGCTTTATATTTCTTCGTAGTTGATTACCTCATATTTCTTGTATTCGCTTACATAAAGTATTATAATATAATTGTAGGAAAGAAGGTGTTTTTATGTGGAAAAAATATTTTTCAAAATATAAATGGACTGATTTATTTTGGATTTTATTTATCATTTTGACCTGCCTCTATATAGGTAACCATGATTTGTTTCCTCTCAATCATCAAGAAATCTCTCTTCGAGGTAGTTTCTGGGGATCTGTACTCGCCTTATATCAATTGCTATTTATTGATAAATTTATTATTTCGAATCGAAAATAAAGTTTAGGGCTATGCTTAGCTGTGTACCTTTAGGATTGATTTTTGGAGGAAGATTTTGTCTCTATTATTTATTATTTTAAATTTGTTTATCTTGTACAAGATCTATTCTTTGAGACGACAGAAATCGAAATACTTGATTTATACGGCCTATATCATATTTGGGGTAAATGTAATATATGGTATTCAATGGTTATTAAAAGAACTGATTTCAAAGATTTCCACTTAATGTGTATAGAAACTCCAGTGATTTTTGCATAACAAAACGCATAAGATTAAGGTTTTTGTACCTGTTCTTATGCGTTTTTGTAATATTGAAGATTTTCGGTAAGTTGTCTGCTTTTGGGAAGTCTAGTTTAGAATGCTCTCCCAACCAGAATCTCAGCTTCAATGGTAATCTCTGTCAGTTGGCTCCAGTCAATCTTAGTCTGGTCGATGTGAAAGAGGAGAGGAGTCATACTGAGTAGGGCTTGGAGCTGCTCTGCTGTGATAGGCTTGGTTAGTGAGGCAGTTTTACTGGATAAGATAGTGAAGTTGTTTTGGAAATGATTTTTGATATCTTGGTTGGAATAGTCCTTGTTTGTCAGCTGGTCTTGTATCTTCTGACGGATTTCCTTGAGGTGATTTTTAGTTGGAATAACCTTTATCAAGATACCGTCTTTGGATAAAATGCGACGAAATTCTCCATAGTTGGCAGGTGAGAAGATATCAAGCAGGATATCCATGCTAGCGTCTTTTATAGGAAGACGAGCTAAGTCACCAACGAACCAATTGACTGCCCAGTTGGGTTCGCTCTTGGCAGCGATTTGGACGGAATCTTTGGAAATATCAAAGGCATAGAAGGTTTTGTCAGGATGACTTTCTTGGAGTTTGCGAGAATAGAATCCTTCACCACAACCGATATCTAAAATTGTTTTGGCATTTTTTGAGTTTGAAAGTAAATCAGAGACGACCTCTAGAATAGCCTGATAAAAGCCGGCTTCTAGGATTTGTTGGCGGTTTTGAAAATTTTCCTTGTCGTAGTTAGCAGATTGTTTGATTTGAGGGGCTAGATTGACATAGCCGAATTTCGCCAAGTCAAAAGAATGGCGATTGCTACATTTGAGACTACTCTCTACCAGAGTCAGATTTTCTTGACAGATAGGACAGGCAAAGGCAGTCGCAGAAGCAAAACGCTGAAGTTTGGGTTTGAGATTTGTATTCATAGTTTAAGTGTATCAAAAGAGGCAAATGAAAGCAACTTTAGGAATAAGTAGATGGGAGATTCAGTAGAAATAAAACTAATACTCTTCGAAAATCAAATTCAAACCACGTCAACGTCACCTTGCCGTACTCAAGTACAGCCTGCGGCTAGTTTCCTAGTTTGCTCTTTGATTTTCATTGAGTATAATTCTCCAATTTATAAAATGAAATTGCTTTTATATCTAAATTGCTATATAATAATGATAAGGAGGAAATAAGTATGTTAAAAGAAGTATTAACCGTCGCAAAAGTTGCGAAAAAATCATCACTCTTTTTGGGTGGTGTCGCATTTGGTACCCTTGGTTTGAAAATCTTGGCAAGTAAGGAAGCTAAAAAAGGTTATTCTAAAGCTTTGGCTAAGGCTTACAAGTTGAAAGACGGGCTAGATGCATCTGTTTCTGTTGTGAAACAACATGGAGACGATGTCTTGCAAGATGCCAAATATTTGTACGAGCAAGAGAAAAAAGAAGAGCAATTAGATAGCCTTATAGGGGAATAATATGTCTTTTAAAGTGCTACATAGAGGATACCAACATATCCGACTATCATCTTCTTTTTCACTCACCTTGGATATTCAAGACTATCTTCGTTCCTTGGCGAGAGATGAAAAGGGGATTGAGTCTATCCAGTTTTACATGGATCAACAGCACTTTACTCTACGTATAAAAGAAGGCTTTTCTGTATTAGATAATGCAGAAGCCTTTTTAAAAAGAATTGATAAAGGGAAAGTTTCTGAGTTGATGACTCTTCCCATTCGTAGAGAAGAGAGTGCTTATTCTATTGTTTCAGGTGCAGCGATTAAGCGTATACTTTTTCGTAGTTTTGTGCCGTACCCTATTCGCTATATATGGACTTGTTATCAGGCTTTTGGCTATATTAGAGAAGCCTATCAAACACTAGCGCGTAAGGAACTAACGATGGAGGTCTTGGACTGTTCGGCGATTTTATTGTCCTTGTTTATGAACCAATCCAAGACAGCTAGCAATATCATGTTTATGCTTGATTTGGGGAATCATTTAGATCAGTGGTCCTTGAAAAAAACTGCAACAGATTTAGAACAAAGCCTTCTTGCAAAAGAGAGCGATGTATTTCTAGTACAGGGGGATACGGTTGTTAGTATCAAGAGTTCCGATGTTCAAATAGGAGATGTCTTGGTCCTATCTCAAGGAAATGAAATTCTGTTTGATGGACAAGTAGTTTCAGGTTTAGGTATGGTCAACGAAAGTTCCTTGACAGGAGAGAGTTTTCCAGTTGAAAAAAGAGAGTCTGATTTGGTTTGTGCAAATACAGTATTGGAAACTGGAGAGTTACGCATTCGTGTAACCGATAATCAGATGAACAGCCGGATTTTACAGCTGATTGAGTTGATGAAGAAATCTGAAGAAAACAAGAAAACGAAACAACGCTATTTCATCAAGATGGCGGATAAGGTCGTCAAATATAATTTCTTGGGGGCTGGGCTGACTTACCTATTAACAGGTTCTTTTTCTAAGGCTATCTCTTTCCTATTGGTCGATTTCTCCTGCGCTTTGAAAATCTCTACTCCTGTAGCTTATTTGACAGCTATCAAGGAGGGGTTGAATCGTGAAATGGTGATTAAGGATGGGGATGTTCTGGAGAAATATCTGGAAGTTGATACTTTCTTGTTTGATAAGACGGGAACAATCACAACTAGTTATCCTATAGTTGAAAAGGTGTTACCTTTTGGGGACTATAGTGAGGAAGATATTCTCAGAATCAGTGCCTGTCTTGAGGAACACATTTATCATCCTATTGCTAATGCCATCGTCAAGCAAGCTGAGATAGAGGGAATTGAACATGAGGAAATGCATGGGAAGCTCCAATATATCGCAAGCAAGGGGATCAAATCTCATATAGATGGGCAACCAGTTGTTATTGGAAATTATGTCTTGATGCAGGATGAGCAAATTCATATCAGTTCAGAACAAAATGCTTTAATTGAAGAGTACAAGAGTCACTACAATCTCTTATTCTTGGCTTATCAGAATGAATTGATTGGAATGTTCTGCATTCATACTCCTTTGAGAAAAGAAGCAAAAGCAGCCTTGGAGAAACTTAAGGCACAAGGGAAAAAATTGATTCTGGCAACAGGGGACACCCTGGTTAGAACAGAGGAATTAGTCAAAGATTTGCCCTTTGATCAGGTCTATACAGACTTGAAACCTGATGGGAAATTTGAGTTAGTAGAGGAACTGCAGAAAGCAGGTCACACTATTTTGATGGTTGGGGATGGGTTGAATGACTCAGCTGCTCTAACCCTATCAGATATCGGTGTGGTGATGAATGAGAGTGCAGATATTTCTAAGCAGATGAGCGATATCTTATTGTTAGATAATCGCTTGGATTTCTTCCAAGAGTTAGATTGGCTATCATCATCTTTGCAAACACTTATCAAGAAGAATATTCAAGATACCGTTGTCGTAAATAGTAGTTTGATTGGCTTTGGCTTATTTAATTGGCTCAGTCCTTCAAATCTCTCTATCTTACATAATCTAACAACCTTGCGCATTGTACTGCGTAGCCTGTCTATTAAAAATAGGTAGATGTGGTTATCAACAACAAAAAGGAGTTACCTTTCTCGAGGTTAACTCCTTTTTTTATAGGTAAATGTTGAACAGTTTAGTAAGTCAATACAAAGTATTTTTTCTTACCGCGACGGATAACAGTTAGTTCGTTCTCTAACTTATCTGCGTCACTCAAGACATAGTCAAGGTCTTGAATGCGGTCGCCGTTTACGTAGATAGCTCCATTTTGGACATCTTCACGGGCTTGGCGTTTTGAGTTAACCACACCAGATGAGACGAGCAGTTCCACAATATTGTGGTTTTCATCTGCTTGAACTTGGTAGTTTGGCACTCCACGAAGTCCTTGTTTGAGCTCTTTAACAGAAAGGTTTTTGATGTTTCCTGCAAAGAGTTGCTCAGTGATGTTGAGGGCTTCTTTGTAAGCTTCTTCTCCGTGAACAAGTGTAACGACTTCACGAGCCAAGACTTTTTGAGCCAAGCGTTCGTGTGGCGCTGCTTCAAATTGTTTACGAATGTCTTCAATCTCATCAAGTGACAAGAAAGTAAAGATCTTCAAGAAGCGAACAGCGTCTGCGTCCATAACGTTCATCCAAAATTGGTACATTTCGTATGGAGAAGTCTTTTCAGGATTGAGCCAGACTGCGTTTCCTTCTGATTTACCAAATTTCTTACCAGTTGCATCTGTGATCAGTGGAACGGTGATAACGTGGCCAGTCTTATCAGCCTTACGACGAAGCAATTCAGTACCAGCTGTCATATTTCCCCACTGATCAGAACCACCGATTTGTAGCGTTACGTTGTGATCTTGGTTAAGGACGAAGAAGTCATAACCTTGCATGATTTGGTAGGCAAACTCAGTGTAAGAAATCCCTGTTTCGATCCGTTTTTTCACAGACTCCTTACTCATCATGTAGTTGACAGTAAAGTATTTTCCGATATCACGGAGGAAGTCAATGAAGCTGATGCTGCCAAACCAGTCGTAGTTGTTGACCATGACAGCTTTATTTTCCCCATTTTCAAAGTCAAGAAAACGAGAAAGTTGTCCTTGGATAGACTTGACCCAGCCATCTACTGTGTCTTTTGTTTGGAGACTACGTTCAGCATCTTTGAAGGACGGATCTCCGATGAGACCTGTAGCACCGCCAACGAGCGCATAAGGTTTGTGACCTGCTAGCTGCAAGCGACGACTTGTCAAGATTGCGACAAGGTGGCCTAGGTGAAGGCTGTCAGCAGTTGGATCATAGCCAGTATAATAAGAAACTTGACCTTCTTCTAGGGCTTTACGCAAAGCTTCTTCATCAGTCGTTTGAAAAATCAAACCACGCTCTTTTAGCTCATCAAAAATGTGCATGTGTCTTTTCTCCTTTATAAAATATTGTTTCTACCTATTGTATCACAAACTTGAGCAATAGCCTAGTAGAATAGGGAAGAAAGTAGCTATTTTATTGAAAGTTTACCTTTTATGGTATAATAGTTACAGTGAGGAAATCCATGCAAAATCAATTAAATGAATTAAAACGAAAAATGCTGGAATTTTTCCAGCGAGTAAAATCAAAAATAAATCATAGAAAATCAGAGAAAGTCTCAGAAGTGAAGAAGTCGGATGGGACAGGTGGGAAAGTTCTGGCTATCCTAGGTAGCATTTTAGTTGCTATTAAGGGAATTTTGAATACTCTCTTTATTCTAGGCTTTATCGGTGGGCTTTTTGGTGCTGGTGTAGCTCTTGGTTATGGAGTTGCTTTGTTTGACAAGGCCAAGGTTCCCCAATCGGAGGATTTGGTCAAGCAGGTTAAAAATATTTCTTCCATCTCAGAAATTGTTTACGCAGATGGGAGTGTTATCGCTTCTATCGAGAGTGACCTATTGCGAACTTCTGTTTCATCTGAGGAAATATCGGACAATCTCAAAAAGGCTATCGTTGCTACAGAGGATGAACATTTTCTTGAACATAACGGGGTTGTGCCAAAAGCTGTGATTCGGGCGACTTTGGGAACCTTTGCAGGTTTGGGCTCGTCTAGTGGGGGCTCGACCTTGACCCAACAGTTAATCAAGCAACAAGTGGTCGGAGATGC
This sequence comes from Streptococcus sp. HMSC063B03, assembly GCF_001836965.1. Lineage (GTDB taxonomy): Bacteria > Bacillota > Bacilli > Lactobacillales > Streptococcaceae > Streptococcus > Streptococcus pneumoniae_F. Next base: position 44,808 of record NZ_KV831053.1, read on the forward strand.
TCCGACTTTGGCTCGTAAGGCTACAGAAATTGTTGATGCCCTTGCCTTGGAACGTAGCATGAGTAAGGATGAAATCTTGACGACTTATCTCAATGTTGCTCCCTTTGGTCGAAATCATAAAGGGCAGAATATTGCAGGTGCCCAGCAAGCTGCTGAAGGGATTTTTGGTATCGATGCCAAAAAGTTGAGTATTCCCCAAGCTGCCTTCCTAGCAGGTTTGCCACAGAGTCCGATTACTTATTCCCCTTATGAAAATACTGGAGAGTTAAAGAGTGATGAAGACTTAGAACTTGGTTTGAAGCGGGCCAAGGATGTTCTCTACAACATGTACCGTACGGGTGCTCTGACTCAGGAAGAATACGACCAGTACAAGGATTATAATCTCAAACAAGACTTCTTGCCATCAGGAACTGTCAATGTTGTTTCGAGGGACTATCTCTACTTTACAGCTATGGCTGAAGCGACAGACCGTATGTATGATTATTTAGTTCGACAGGATAATGTTTCGAGCCAAGAGTTGAAAAATGAAGCGATTCGAAAGGCTTATCATGAGAGAGCTGAGCAGGAACTAAGTAATGGCGGCTACAAAATCACTACAACGATCAATAAAAAAATCCATGCGGCCATGCAAAATGCAGTTGCTAACTATGGTCATTTGGTAGATGATTCGACTGGGCAGCCTGAAGTAGGGAATGTTTTGATGGACAATAAAACGGGGGCTGTTCTAGGTTTTGTTGGTGGTCGTAATTACCAGACTAACCAAAACAATCACGCCTTTGACACCAAGCGTTCGCCAGCCTCTACAACCAAGCCTTTGCTGGCCTACGGAATTGCCATTGACCAAGGTTTGATGGGAAGTGCTAGCATATTGTCAAATTATCCTACAAATTTTGCAAATGGTAGTCCGATTGTGCATGGTAGTAGTAAAGGCACAGATATGGTCAATTTGGGTGATGCTTTAAACTATTCATGGAATATTCCAGCCTATTGGACTTATCGCATGCTTCGTGAAAAAGGTGTCGATGTTAAGAGCTATATGGAAAAAATGGGTTACGAGATTCCAGAGTACGGTATCGAAAGTCTGCCTATGGGTGGTGGGATTGAAGTCACAGTTGCCCAGCATACCAATGGTTATCAAACAATTGCTAATAACGGTGTCTATCATCAAAAACATGTGATTTCTAAGATTGAATCATCTGATGGTAGAGTAATCTATGAATTCCAAGATAAACCAGTTCAAGTGTATTCGAAGGCAACAGCAACGATTATGCAGAGTTTGCTTCGTGAGGTGATTTCATCTCGGATCACTTCAAGTTTCCAAACGGATTTGGCTTCTATTAATTCAAGCTTAGCTCGTGCAGACTGGATTGGTAAGACTGGTACAACCAATGAAGATGAAAATATGTGGCTCATGCTTTCGACACCAAGATTGACTCTAGGTGGTTGGCTAGGTCACGATGACAACCGTCCAATGGCTCAGGGGGCTGGGCATTATCGAAATGCCAAATATATGGCCCACTTGGTCAATGCTATCCAACAGGCAGAGCCTGGTGTTTGGGGCAATGAACACTTTAATCTTGATTCAAGTGTGACTCAATCTCAGGTCCTCAAATCTACAGGGCAGAAGCCTGGCAAAGTATCCGTTAATGGAAAAACAGTTGATCTTTCAGGTTCTACTGTGACGAGCTATTGGGCTACCAAGGCGGGAGCTCCAACGACAAGCTATCACTTTGCTATTGGAGGAAGTGAAGCAGATTACCAAAATGCTTGGTCAAGTATTATTGGTAGTTTCTCATCTACACCAAGCTCAAGTAATAGCTCTAGCAGTACATCAAGTTCATTATCTACACAATCAAATAGCAGAAGATAGAACTATAAAATAGAAACCTCTCTTTGAGAACTATTTTTTCAAGTAAAAAATGAAAATATTATATAACGGTCTTGAATCTCGTTAAGAGAGAAGCAAGACCGTTATTGTACTTTTAAAGACAAACGCTATTATCAAAATTGTTGGTAAAATGTAAATTATCAAGTGAGTTTTGTAGCCTAGATAATATTGCAGAGATTATTCGTAATTTTAGTATAGAAATTTACTGAAAGTGCAATTGTTTGGGATGTCCTAGTTTATTAATGATATAGAAGAATATTCTCCATCTATCAGTAATATCATTTTTGTTTAGTCGTTTTATGTTAATCGAAAGTTCTTCTGGAGTAGTGAAATTTCTCTTTGTTAAGGATAAAAGCAGACTAGCTTCTGCTTTTTTATCTATATTTCTTTACCGGTAAATAAAAAAGTTAAAAAAATCACAAAAATACTTGAAGAAACAAATGAAAAGGCTTACAATTGTATTATAAATAGTACAAATAAAAAAACGGAGGAGTGCTTTATGAAAGCCTATACTTATGTTAAACCAGGACTTGCTTCTTTTGTTGACGTTGACAAACCAGTGATTCGCAAGCCAACAGACGCTATTGTGCGTATCGTAAAAACCACTATTTGTGGAACAGACCTCCATATTATCAAAGGGGATGTTCCCGCTTGCCAAAGTGGTACCATTCTTGGTCACGAAGGAATTGGGATTGTTGAAGAAGTTGGAGAAGGAGTTTCGAACTTCAAAAAAGGCGACAAGGTCTTGATTTCTTGTGTTTGTGCCTGTGGTAAATGCTACTACTGTAAAAAAGGAATTTATGCCCACTGTGAAGACGAAGGGGGCTGGATTTTCGGTCACTTAATTGATGGTATGCAGGCTGAATATCTACGTGTCCCTCATGCAGATAATACTCTTTACCATACTCCAGAAGACTTGTCAGATGAAGCCTTGGTTATGCTATCAGACATTCTACCTACTGGATATGAAATTGGTGTCTTGAAAGGGAAAGTAGAACCTGGTTGTAGTGTAGCCATTATTGGTTCAGGCCCTGTTGGATTGGCTGCTCTCTTGACAGCTCAATTCTATTCACCAGCTAAATTGATTATGGTGGACTTAGACGATAACCGCTTGGAAACTGCTTTATCATTCGGTGCGACTCATAAGGTTAATTCTTCAGACCCTGAAAAAGCCATTAAAGAAATTTATGATTTGACAGATGGCCGTGGTGTAGATGTCGCTATCGAAGCTGTTGGTATTCCTGCAACATTTGATTTCTGTCAAAAAATTATCGGTGTAGACGGAACAGTTGCCAACTGTGGTGTACATGGTAAACCAGTTGAATTTGATTTGGACAAGCTTTGGATTCGCAACATCAATGTAACAACTGGTTTGGTATCTACAAATACAACTCCACAATTGTTGAAAGCTCTTGAAAGTCATAAGATTGAACCAGAAAAATTGGTAACTCATTATTTCAAACTAAGTGAAATTGAAAAAGCCTATGAAGTCTTCGGTAAGGCAGCAGATCACCATGCCATTAAGGTCATTATCGAAAACGATATCTCAGAATCCTAAGAAACAAAAAGTTTTTATCATATAAGTAAATAGAAATTCAGTCATCATAAGATGGCTGGATTTTTTATCTGGAAATTAAGAAATGAGCATATTTCTTTTCTTGTCTGGCGGAATTGGTTATAATATACGGTACAAAGGAATGAATGAATATGTATCGTGTTATAGAAATGTACGGAGATTTTGAACCTTGGTGGTTCTTAGAAGGTTGGGAAGAAGACATTGTAGCAAGTAAGAAATTTGACCAGTATTATGATGCTCTCAAATACTACAAAACTTGCTGGTTTAGATTGGAACAAGAATCCCCTCTTTATAAAAGTAGAAGTGACTTGATGACTATTTTTTGGGATCCAGAAGATCAACGCTGGTGTGATGAATGTGATGAGTATTTACAACAATACCATTCTTTGGCTCTTTTGCAGGATGAGCAGGTTATCCCAGATGAAAAATTACGTCCAGGCTATGAAAAACAAACAGGTAAGGAAAGGCACCGTTCTTGCCGTATGAAATTAAAATAGAGAAAAAGTAACTTTTTGGAGTTGCTTTTTTTATTTTTCCAAATATTTGCGAATAGTATAGGTGAGGAGGTAAGTATGGTTCAAGAAATTGCACAAGAAATCATTCGTTCGGCTCGGAAAAAAGGGGCACAAGACATTTATTTTGTCCCCAAGTTAGACGCCTATGAGCTTCATATGAGGATAGGAGATGAGCGCTGTAAAATCGGTTCTTATGATTTTGAAAAGTTTGCGGCTGTCATCAGTCACTTTAAGTTTGTGGCGGGTATGAATGTTGGAGAAAAGAGACGTAGTCAACTTGGTTCCTGTGATTATGCCTATGACCAAAAGATGGCGTCTCTACGTCTATCTACTGTAGGCGATTATCGAGGGCAGGAGAGTCTGGTGATCCGCTTGTTGCATGATGAGGAGCAGGACTTGCATTTTTGGTTTCAGGATATTGAAGAATTGGGTAAGCGGTACAGGCAACGTGGTCTCTATCTCTTTGCTGGTCCAGTTGGAAGTGGCAAGACGACCTTGATGCACGAATTGGCCAAGTCTCTCTTTAAAGGACAGCAAGTTATGTCCATAGAAGATCCGGTAGAAATCAAGCAGGACGACATGCTCCAGTTGCAGTTGAATGAGGCGATTGGGCTTACCTATGAAAATCTCATCAAGCTTTCCTTACGTCATCGACCAGATCTCCTGATTATTGGAGAAATTCGGGACAGCGAGACGGCGCGTGCAGTGGTCAGAGCTAGTTTGACAGGGGCGACAGTCTTTTCAACCATTCATGCCAAGAGTATTCGAGGTGTTTATGAGCGCCTGCTAGAGTTGGGTGTGAGTGAGGAGGAATTGGCAGTTGTTCTGCAAGGAGTCTGCTACCAGAGATTAATCGGGGGAGGAGGAATTGTTGACTTTGCAAACAAAGACTATCAAGAATACCAGCCAACTAGGTGGAATGCGCAGATTGACCAGCTTCTTAAAGATGGACATATCACAAGTCTTCAGGCTGAAACGGAAAAAATTAGCTACATCTAAGCAAAAAAATATCATCACCTTGTTTAACAATCTCTTTTCCAGCGGTTTTCATCTGGTGGAGACAATCTCCTTTTTAGATAGGAGTGCCTTGTTGGATAAGCAGTGTGTGACCCAGATGCGTACAGGCTTGTCTCAGGGGAAATCATTCTCAGAAATGATGGAAAGTTTGGGTTTTTCAAGTGCCATTGTCACTCAGTTATCTCTAGCGGAAGTCCATGGAAATCTCCACCTGAGTTTGGGAAAGATAGAAGAATATCTAGACAATCTAGCCAAGGTCAAGAAAAAATTAATTGAAGTAGCGACCTATCCTTTGATTTTGCTGGGATTTCTTCTTTTAATCATGCTGGGGCTACGGAATTATCTACTACCACAACTGGATAGTAGCAATATTGCCACCCAAATCATTGGCAATCTGCCACAAATTTTTCTAGGAATGGTAGGCCTTGTTTCCGTACTTGTCCTTTTAGCACTAACTTTTTATAAAAGAAGTTCTAAGATACGCGTCTTTTCTATCCTAGCACGCCTTCCTTTTCTTGGAATCTTTGTGCAGACCTATTTGACAGCCTATTATGCGCGTGAATGGGGGAATATGATTTCACAGGGAATGGAGCTGACGCAGATTTTTCAGATCATGCAGGAACAGGGTTCTCATCTCTTTAAAGAAATCGGTCAAAATCTAGCTAGATCCTTACAAAATGGTCAGGAATTTTCTCAGACGATAGCGACATATCCATTCTTTAAGAAGGAGTTGAGCTTGATTATTGAATATGGGGAAGTCAAGTCCAAGCTGGGTAGTGAGTTGGAAATCTATGCTGAAAAAACTTGGGAGGCCTTTTTTACCCGAGTCAATCGCACCATGAATTTTGTGCAGCCACTGGTTTTTATCTTTGTGGCTCTGCTTATCGTTTTACTTTATGCGGCAATGCTCATGCCCATGTATCAAAATATGGAGGTAAATTTTTAAAATGAAAAAAATGATGACATTCTTGAAAAAAGCTAAGGTTAAAGCTTTCACACTTGTGGAGATGTTGGTGGTCTTGCTCATCATCAGTGTGCTTCTATTACTCTTTGTACCTAATCTGACCAAGCAAAAAGAAGCAGTCAACGACAAAGGAAAAGCTGCTGTTGTTAAGGTGGTAGAAAGCCAGGCAGAGCTTTATAGCTTGGATAAAAATGAAGATGCTAGCCTAAGCAAGTTACAAGCAGATGGGCGTATTACTCCTGAACAGGCTAAAGCCTATAATGAATACTATACTAAAAACGGAGGAGCAAATCGTAAAGTCAATGATTAAGGCCTTTACCATGCTGGAAAGTCTATTAGTTTTGGGTCTTGTGAGTATCCTTGCCTTGGGCTTGTCCGACTCTGTCCAGTCCACTTTTGCGGCGGTAGAGGAGCAGATTTTCTTTATGGAGTTTGAAGAACTCTATCGGGAAACACAAAAACGTAGTGTAGCTAGTCAGCAAAAGGCTAGTCTAAACTTAGATGGGCAGACGATTAGCAATGGCAGTCAAAAGTTGACAGTTCCTAAAGGAATTCAAGCACCATCAGGACAAAGTATCACATTTGACCGAACTGGGGGTAATTCGTCCCTAGCTAAGGTTGAATTTCAGACCAGTAAAGGAGCGATTCGTTATCAATTATATCTAGGAAATGGAAAAATTAAACGCATTAAGGAAACAAAAAATTAGGGCAGTAATTTTACTAGAAGCAGTCGTCGCTCTAGCTATCTTTGCCAGCATTGCGACCCTTCTTTTGGGACAAATTCAAAAGAATAGGCAAGAAGAAGCAAAAATCTTGCAGAAAGAAGAAGTTGTGCGTGTAGCTAAGATGGCACTGCAGACAGGTCAAAATCAGGTAAACGTAAACGGAGTTGAGATTCAGGTATTTTCTAGTGAAAAGGGATTGGAGGTCTACCATGGTTCAGAACAGTTGTTGGCTATCAAGGAGCCATAAAATCAAGGCTTTTACCCTGTTAGAATCCCTGATTGCCCTCATTGTTATCAGTGGAAGTTTACTTCTCTTTCAAGCCATGAGTCAGCTCCTCATTTCAGAAGTTCGCTACCAACAGCAAAGCGAGCAAAAGGAGTGGCTCCTGTTTGTGGACCAGTTGGAGGCAGAATTAGATCGTTCGCAATTCGAAAAAGTGGAGGGCAATCGCCTTTATATGAAGCAGGATGGCAAGGAAATTGCGATAGGTAAGTCAAAATCGGATGATTTTCGAAAAACTGATGCCAGTGGACGAGGATATCAGCCTATGATTTATGGACTCAAATCCGCACAGATTACAGAGGAGAATCAACTGGTTCGCTTTCATTTCCAGTTCCAAAAAGGCTTAGAAAGGGAGTTTATCTATCGTGTGGAAAAAGAAAAAAGTTAAGGCAGGTGTTCTCCTCTATGCAGTCACTATGGCAGCCATCTTTAGTCTTTTGTTACAATTTTACTTGAACCGACAAGTCGCCCACTATCAAGCCTATGCTTTAAATAAAGAAAAGTTAATCGCTTTTGCTATGGCCAAACGAGCCAAAGATAAGGTTGAGCAAGAAAGTGGAGAACAGGCCTTTAATCTAGGTCAGGTGAACTATCAAAACAAGAAAACAAGCTTGGTGACAAGGGTTCGTACGCCTAAGAGCCAATATGAGTTCATCTTTCCTTCCGTCAAACTCAAAGAAGAGAAAACAGCTAAAAAGGAAAAGGTAGTGACTGATTCAAGTAATCAAGCAGAGAAGACAAAATCAGAAGAGAAAGTTGAAAAGAAAGAGAATTCCTAGCCAATCAAGCTACTTTGTGCTAAACTAAAAATATGAAACATGATTTTAACCACAAAGCAGAAACTTTTGATTCACCTAAAAATATCTTCCTTGCAAACTTGGTTTGTCAAGCAGTCGAGAAACAGATTGATCTTCTATCAGACAAAGAAATACTGGACTTTGGTGGTGGGACGGGTCTATTAGCTTTGCCCCTGGCCAAGCAGGCCCAGTCGGTTACCCTTGTAGACATCTCGGAGAAAATGCTGGAGCAAGCTCGTTTGAAAGCGGAGCGGCAAGACATCAAGAATATCCACTTTTTGGAGCAAGATTTATTGGAAAATCCCTTGAAGCAAGAGTTTGATCTCATTGTTGTTTGTCGTGTTCTTCATCATATGCCTGATTTGGATGCGACTCTCTCACTGTTTCATCAACATTTGAAGGAAGATGGACAACTCCTACTTGCTGATTTTACCAAGACAGAAGCTAACCATCATGGATTTGAATTGGTTGAACTGGAAAGCAAGCTAATTGAGCATGGTTTTTCATCTGTACATAGTCAGATCCTCTATAGCGCTGAAGACCTGTTTCAAGGAAATTACTCAGAACTCTTTTTAACAGTAACCCAAAAATCACTCGCCTAGTCAGGGAGTGATTTTTCTATAAGGATGGAAAAAAGAAGGGAAATTTGATAAGATAGGAATATGGATTTTGAAAAAATTGAACAAGCTTATACGTATTTACTAGAGAATGTCCAAGTCATCCAAAGTGATTTGGCGACCAACTTTTATGACGCCTTGGTGGAGCAAAATAGCATCTATCTGGATGGTGAAACTGAGCTAGAGCAGGTCAAGGAAAACAATCAGGCCCTTAAACGCTTAGCGCTACGCAAAGAAGAATGGCTCAAGACCTACCAGTTTCTCTTGATGAAGGCTGGGCAGACAGAGCCCTTACAGGCCAATCACCAGTTTACACCAGATGCCATTGCTTTACTTTTGGTGTTTATTGTGGAAGAGTTGTTTAAAGAAGAGGAGATTATGATCCTCGAAATGGGTTCTGGGATGGGAATTCTAGGCGCTACTTTCTTGACCTCGCTTGATAAAAAGGTGGATTACTTGGGAATGGAAGTGGATGATTTGCTGATTGATTTGGCAGCAAGCATGGCAGATGTAATTGGTTTGCAGGCTGGCTTTGTCCAAGGAGATGCTGTTCGTCCACAAATGCTCAAAGAAAGCGACGTGGTCATCAGCGACTTGCCTGTCGGCTATTATCCTGATGATGCCGTTGCGTCGCGCCATCAAGTTGCTTCTAGTCAAGAAAATACCTACGCCCATCACTTGCTCATGGAACAAGGGCTTAAGTACCTCAAATCAGATGGCTACGCTATTTTTCTAGCTCCGAGTGATTTGTTGACCAGTCCTCAAAGTGACTTGTTGAAAGGTTGGTTGAAAGAGGAGGCAAGTCTGACTGCCATGATTAGTTTGCCTGAAAATCTCTTTGCCAATGCCAAACAATCTAAGACCATTTTTATCCTGCAGAAGAAAAATGAAATAGCAGTAGAGCCTTTTGTTTATCCACTTGCTAGCTTGCAAGATGCAAGTGTTTTAATGAAATTTAAAGAAAATTTTCAAAAATGGACTCAAGGTACTGAAATATAAAATAGATTTTGTTATAATAGATGAAAACGCTTAAAAAGGGGTATCATGTTATGACAAAAACAATTGCAATCAATGCAGGAAGTTCAAGTTTGAAATGGCAATTATACTTAATGCCAGAAGAAAAAGTATTGGCGAAAGGCTTGATTGAACGTATCGGTTTGAAAGATTCAATTTCAACTGTAAAATTTGACGGCCGTTCTGAACAACAAATTTTGGATATCGAAAATCATACACAAGCCGTTAAAATTTTATTGGATGACTTGATTCGTTTCGATATTATCAAGGCTTATGACGAGATTACAGGTGTTGGACACCGTGTTGTTGCAGGTGGAGAATATTTCAAAGAATCAACAGTTGTTGAGGGAGATGTTTTAGAAAAAGTTGAAGAGTTGAGCTTGTTGGCTCCTCTCCACAATCCAGCCAATGCGGCAGGTGTTCGTGCCTTCAAGGAATTGCTGCCAGACATTACCAGTGTAGTTGTTTTTGATACTTCATTCCACACAACTATGCCAGAGAAAGCTTATCGCTACCCTCTACCAACAAAATATTACACAGAAAACAAGGTGCGTAAATATGGTGCCCACGGTACAAGTCACCAGTTTGTAGCAGGAGAAGCAGCAAAACTCTTGGGCCGTCCATTAGAGGACTTGAAATTGATTACTTGCCACATCGGTAATGGTGCTTCTATTACAGCTGTTAAGGGTGGTCAATCTGTCGATACTTCAATGGGATTCACTCCACTTGGTGGTGTGATGATGGGAACTCGTACAGGGGATATTGACCCAGCTATCATTCCTTACTTAATGCAATATACAGAGGACTTTAATACTCCTGAAGACATTAGTCATGTCCTTAATCGTGAATCAGGACTAATGGGTGTTTCAGGCAAGTCTAGTGATATGCGTGATGTGATTGCTGCTATGGAAGAAGGGGACCACGATGCCACTTTGGCTTATGAAATGTATGTTGACCGTATCCAAAAACATATCGGTCAATACCTTGCAGTCTTAAATGGAGCAGATGCTATTATCTTCACAGCAGGTATTGGTGAAAATGCTGCAAATGTGCGTGAAGATGTTATCTCAGGTATCTCTTGGTTTGGTTGTGATGTTGACCCAGAAAAGAACGTCTTTGGTGTGACAGGAGACATCTCAACAGAGGCAGCGAAGATCCGTGTATTGGTTATTCCAACAGATGAAGAGCTAGTTATTGCCCGTGACGTTGAACGCTTGAAAAAATAAGTAAAACTAGTAAAAATATTCCGTACAAGGAGTTGGGAAAGAGATTTTTCCAACTTCTTTTTATGGTGAAATTGTCCAAAACCTTGCTATGATTGGCTTTTTTGAAAAATATGGTATAATAGTAGTAATTTAATAGATGGAGTTGAGTTTTGAAGAAAAACTTTCGTGTAAAAAGAGAGAAAGATTTTAAGGCGATTTTCAAGGAGGGGACAAGTTTTGCCAATCGCAAGTTTGTTGTCTACCAACTAGAAAATCAGAAAAAACATTTTCGAGTAGGTCTATCAGTTAGCAAAAAACTTGGGAATGCCGTCACTAGAAATCAAATTAAGCGACGAATTAGACATATTATCCAGAATGCAAAAGGGAGTCTGGTAGAAGATGTCGATTTTGTTGTCATTGCTCGAAAAGGAGTCGAAACCTTGGGATACGCAGAGATGGAGAAAAACCTACTCCACGTATTAAAATTATCAAAGATTTACCAGGAAGGAAATGGGAGTGAAAAAGAAACTACAGTTGACTAGTTTGCTAGGACTGTCCCTATTGATCATGACAGCTTGTGCGACAAATGGGACAACTAGCGATATTACAGCCGAATCGGCTGATTTTTGGAGTAAATTTGTTTACTTCTTTGCGGAAATCATTCGCTTTTTATCGTTTGATATCAGTATCGGAGTAGGGATTATTCTCTTTACGATCTTGATTCGTACAGTCCTCTTGCCAGTTTTCCAAGTGCAAATGGTGGCATCCAGAAAAATGCAGGAAGCTCAACCTCGCATTAAGGCGCTTCGAGAACAATATCCAGGTCGAGATATGGAAAGCAGAACCAAGCTAGAGCAAGAAATGCGTAAAGTCTTTAAAGAAATGGGTGTCAGACAGTCAGATTCTCTTTGGCCGATTTTGATTCAGATGCCGGTTATCTTGGCTTTGTTCCAAGCTCTATCAAGAGTTGACTTTTTAAAGACAGGTCATTTCTTATGGATTAACCTTGGTGGTGTGGATACAACCCTTGTTCTTCCGATTTTAGCAGCTGTATTTACCTTTTTAAGTACTTGGCTGTCTAATAAAGCCTTGTCTGAGCGTAATGGCGCTACGACTGCGATGATGTATGGTATTCCAGTCTTAATCTTTATCTTTGGGGTTTATGCTCCGAGCGGAGTCGCTCTCTACTGGGCAGTGTCCAATGCTTATCAAGTCTTGCAAACCTATTTCTTGAACAATCCATTCAAGATTATTGCAGAGCGCGAGGCGGTAGCTCAGGCACAGAAAGATTTGGAAAATAGAAAAAGAAAAGCCAAGAAAAAGGCTCAGAAAACGAAATAATAAGGAGGAATCTGGTAATGGGAGTATTTACAGGTTCAACTGTTGAAGAAGCAATCCAGAAAGGATTGAAAGAATTAGATATTCCAAGAATGAAGGCTCATATCAAAGTCATTTCTCGCGAGAAAAAAGGATTTCTTGGTTTATTTGGTAAAAAACCAGCTCAAGTTGACATTGAAGCTATTAGTGAAACAACTGTCATTAAAGCAAATCAACAAGCTATTAAGGGTGTTCCTAAAGAAATCAATGAACAAAATGAACCGGTCAAAACGGTCAGTGAAGCAACCGTTGATTTGGGTCATGTTGTAGAAGCGATTAAAAAGATTGAAGAAGAAGGCCAAGGGGTTTCTGATGAAGTCAAGGCTGAAATCTTGAAAAATGAAAAACATGCTAGCACCATCTTAGAAGAAACTGGGCACATTGAGATTTTAAATGAATTACAGCTTGAAGAAGCTGGTTTCGGAGAAGAAGTAGAAACTCCTATTGTCGAGACTCAAGCTGAACGAACTGAAAGTCAAGAATTAGAAGATTTGGGCTTAAAGGTTGAACCGAGTTTTGACATTGAACAAGTAGCTACGGAAGTAACGACTTATGTCCAGACAATCATTGATGATATGGACGTTGAGGCGACGATTTCAAATGATTATAACCGTCGTAGCATCAATTTACAAATTGATACAAATGAGCCAGGGCGTATTATCGGTTATCATGGTAAAGTATTGAAAGCCTTGCAGTTATTGGCTCAAAATTATCTTTATAACCGCTATTCAAGAACCTTCTACATTACTATTAATGTCAATGATTATGTTGAACACCGTGCAGAAGTCTTGCAGACCTATGCGCAAAAATTGGCGGCTCGTGTTTTAGAAGAAGGACGTAGTCATCAAACAGATCCTATGTCAAATAGTGAACGCAAGATTATTCATCGTATTATTTCACGTATGGATGGCGTGACTAGTTACTCTGAGGGTGATGAGCCAAATCGTTATGTTGTCGTAGATACAGAATAAGTAAAATCAGGGTTCTCCTGATTTTTTGCTAGCTGGAGGAGATTAAATTAATGTTGAATAAGATAAGAGACTATTTAGACTTTGCTGGTTTGCAGTATCGTAATCCGGATAAGTCTGGAGATGAGCGAGAGAAGATGTTGGAATTGCGCCACAAAGGTCAAGAGGCACGAAAGGCTTTTACAGAACTGGCTAAAGCCTTTCAAGCAAGCCATCCAGAATGGCAACTCCAACAGACTAGCCAGTGGATGAATCAGGCGCAACGTTTACGACCACATTTTTGGGTTTATATACAGAGAGACGGACAAATGACAGAGCCAATGCTGGCCTTACGTTTGTACGGGACATCTACTGATTTTGGAATTTCTTTAGAAGTCAGTTTCATCGAGCGCAAGAAAGATGACCAAACTCTAGGCAAGCAAGCCAAAGTTTTAGAAATTCCAACCGTTGAAGGGATTTATTATCTAGTCTACTCTGATGGTCAAAGTCAACGGTGGGAGGCGAGCGAAGAAAATCGTCAGGTCTTAGTCGAGAAGGTAGGCGGTCAAGAAATCCGAAAAGTGTTAGTTAAAGCAGATGTTTCTTTTGTAGAAACTCAATCATTAGAAGTGATTTTAGAAAAATTAGAAGATGCTTATGAACGCTTACTTCCCTACTATCAGGCGACTAGAGGATAGCAAATAGAATACTTATTTACGTCGAATTGTTTAATTGCTATTCTATGTATTTTTTCATATAATAGTAAAATAGAATGTGTGATTCAATAATCACCTCAAATAGAAAGGAAATTCTATGTCAAATCTATCTGTTAATGCAATTCGTTTCCTAGGTATTGACGCCATTAATAAAGCCAACTCAGGTCACCCAGGTGTGGTTATGGGAGCAGCTCCGATGGCTTACAGCCTCTTTACAAAACAACTTCGTATCAATCCGGCTCAACCAAACTGGATTAACCGTGACCGCTTTATTCTTTCAGCAGGCCATGGTTCAATGCTCCTTTATGCCCTTCTTCATCTTTCTGGTTTTGAAGATGTCAGCATGGATGAGATTAAGAGCTTCCGTCAATGGGGTTCAAAAACACCTGGTCACCCAGAATTTGGCCATACAGCAGGGATTGATGCTACAACAGGTCCTTTAGGTCAAGGGATTTCAACTGCCACTGGTTTTGCCCAGGCAGAACGTTTCTTGGCAGCCAAATATAACCGCGAAGGCTACAATATCTTTGACCACTATACTTACGTTATCTGTGGAGACGGAGACTTAATGGAAGGAGTCTCAAGTGAGGCGGCTTCATACGCAGGTTTGCAAAAGCTAGATAAGTTGGTTGTCCTTTATGATTCAAATGACATCAACTTGGATGGTGAGACAAAGGATTCCTTTACAGAAAGCGTTCGTGACCGTTACAATGCCTACGGTTGGCATACTGCCTTGGTTGAAGATGGAACAGACTTGGAAGCAATCCATGCTGCTATCGAAACAGCTAAAGCTTCAGGCAAACCATCTTTGATTGAAGTGAAGACTGTTATTGGATACGGTTCTCCAAACAAACAGGGAACTAATGCTGTACACGGTGCCCCTCTTGGAGCAGATGAGACTGCAGCAACTCGTCAAGCCCTTGGTTGGGACTACGAACCATTTGAAATTCCAGAACAAGTTTATGCTGATTTCAAAGAACATGTTGTAGACCGTGGCGCATCAGCTTATGAAGCTTGGACAAAATTAGTTGCTGATTATAAAGAAGCTCACCCAGAATTGGCTGCAGAAGTAGAAGCCATCATCGACGGACGCGACCCAGTTGAAGTGACTCCAGCGGACTTCCCTGCTTTAGAAAATGGCTTCTCTCAAGCAACTCGTAATTCAAGCCAAGATGCTTTGAACGTTGTAGCTGCTAAGTTGCCAACCTTCTTGGGTGGATCAGCTGACCTAGCTCACTCAAACATGACTTATATCAAGACTGATGGACTTCAAGACGATGCCAATCGCTTGAACCGTAATATTCAGTTTGGTGTTCGTGAATTTGCCATGGGAACGATCTTGAACGGGATGGCCCTTCACGGTGGACTTCGTGTATACGGTGGAACTTTCTTCGTCTTCTCTGACTATGTGAAGGCAGCTGTCCGCTTGTCAGCTTTGCAAGGTCTTCCTGTGACTTATGTCTTTACCCACGATTCTATTGCGGTAGGGGAAGATGGCCCAACGCACGAACCAGTTGAGCACTTAGCAGGTCTTCGTGCCATGCCAAATTTGAATGTTTTCCGTCCAGCAGATGCGCGTGAAACGCAAGCAGCTTGGTACCTTGCAGTGACAAGTGAAAAAACACCAACTGCCCTTGTCTTGACACGTCAAAACTTGACTGTTGAAGAAGGAACAGACTTTGACAAGGTTGCAAAAGGTGCCTATGTTGTCTATGAAAATGCAGCAGACTTTGATACCATCTTGATTGCGACAGGTTCAGAGGTTAATCTTGCTGTCTCAGCTGCCAAAGAATTGGCTAGTCAAGGTGCAAAAGTCCGCGTAGTCAGCATGCCATCTACAGATGTCTTTGATAAACAAGATGCAGCGTACAAGGAAGAAATTCTTCCAAATGCAGTCCGCCGTCGTGTTGCAGTCGAAATGGGTGCAACTCAAAACTGGTACAAATATGTTGGTCTAGATGGTGCTGTTCTTGGTATTGATACCTTCGGAGCCTCTGCCCCAGCACCAAAAGTATTGGCAGAATATGGCTTTACTGTCGAAAATCTTGTAAAAGTCGTTCAAAATTTGAAATAATCCTAAAAATCAGGGCGCAAGCTCTGGTTTTTCTTACTAGAAAAACAAGGCACAATCTTGTAAAAGTAGCTGAAATTTGATATAGTAGTCCTATGTAAAATACAAAGGAGAAAATACTATGGAAAATATTAGTCCAAATTTAACATTTGTGATCATGCTTGTAGGTATGTTTGCCTTGATGTTCTTTATGCAACGCTCTCAAAAGAAACAAGCACAAAAACGTATGGAAAGCTTAAATAAACTGCAAAAAGGCTATGAAGTGATTACAATCGGTGGACTTTACGGAACAGTCGATGAAGTAGATACTGAGAAGAGAACCATTGTTCTTGATGTCGATGGAGTTTACTTGACTTTTGAACTAGCTGCTATCAAGACAGTATTACCGCTGAAAGAAACAGCTTCACTAGAAGGCGCAATTGAAAAATAAGACGGGATTACTAACTCCCGTTTTTCTATAAAAGAAAGGAAATGGGATGAAAAAACTAGCCTTTGTCTGTTTGGGAAATATTTGTCGCAGCCCTATGGCCGAGTTTGTTATGAAATCAATGACAGATAATTATGAAATCCAAAGTCGAGCGACTTCCTCTTGGGAACATGGTAATCCGATTCATAAGGGAACTCAAGGGATTTTTCAACAGTATGAGATTCCTTATGAAAAAGGCAAGACATCGCTTCAGATTAGTAAGGAAGATTTTGAATCCTTTGATTATATTATCGGTATGGATGCTTCAAATGTTTCTGACTTACGTCAGATGTGTCCAGCAGACTGTAAAGATAAGATTTACTCATTCGCACCTGAAAGTGTTCCAGATCCTTGGTATACAGGAGATTTTGAGGAAACCTATCAGCGTGTTCAAGAGGGTTGTCAAGCTTGGTTAGAACGTTTAGAAAAGGGGAGTGAAGATGGAAAATCTTAAGAATTTTTACGACAAGTATCGTGTCTATCTGACTCGTCCACGTTTAGAGCTTTTGGCAGTAGTTACCATTGTTTTTTGTGCTGTACTCGTCTTTTTTCTAAATATTCCAGGAAAAGGTGTTCTAAAGCTTGATAATGGAACGATTGTTTACGATGGCAGTCTTGTCCGTGGTAAAATGAATGGGCAAGGTACCATTACCTTCCAAAATGGAGACCAGTATACTGGTGGTTTCAACAATGGAGCCTTCAACGGAAAAGGTACCTTTCAATCTAAAGAAGGTTGGACCTACGAAGGTGATTTTGTAAATGGTCAGGCTGAAGGAAAAGGAAAACTAACAACAGAACAAGAAGTTGTTTATGAAGGGACTTTTAAACAAGGCGTTTTTCAACAAAAATAAAGCCTCCTTATCAAAGGAGGTATTGTTAGCATCTAAAAGTAAGCGCTTACTAGAAAATCTATCTCTTTCCAAGCCCCTCTTCCAAGTAAGTTTGTGAAATAAAAAATATTTGAAATTAATTTCACAAACTCTAAAGAAAAAAACTTGCCAATTGAAGAAAATGAGAAAAATTTCACAAATAATAAAAAATTCTTTGTGAAATGTTTATGAAACTGTTTACAAAGTTGAAATAATGCGTTATAATAAACTTGTGAAAAAATTAACAAAGGATATCGATCCTTGAAAGCTATGGAGGAAAATATGGCTGATAAAAAAACTGTGACACCAGAAGAAAAGAAACTCGCTGCTGAAAAGCATGTCGACGGCTTGGTGCAAAAAGCTTTAGTTGCTCTTGAGGAAATGCGTAAACTCGACCAAGAACAGGTCGACTACATCGTAGCTAAAGCGTCAGTGGCAGCTTTGGATGCCCACGGAGAATTGGCTCTACATGCCTATGAAGAAACAGGACGTGGTGTATTTGAAGACAAAGCAACTAAGAACTTGTTTGCTTGTGAACACGTAGTAAACAACATGCGCCACACTAAAACAGTTGGCGTTATCGAAGAAGACGATGTAACAGGTTTGACTCTTATCGCTGAACCAGTTGGCGTTGTTTGTGGTATCACTCCAACAACAAACCCAACATCAACAGCAATCTTTAAGGCATTGATTTCATTGAAGACACGTAATCCAATCGTCTTTGCATTCCACCCATCAGCTCAAGAATCATCAGCTCACGCAGCTCAAATCGTTCGTGATGCTGCGATTAAAGCAGGTGCTCCTGAAAACTGTGTACAGTGGATTACTGAACCATCTATGGAAGCAACTAGTGCGCTTATGAACCACGAAGGTGTTGCAACAATCCTTGCAACAGGTGGTAATGCCATGGTTAAAGCTGCATACTCATGTGGTAAACCAGCTCTTGGAGTAGGTGCCGGAAACGTTCCAGCTTATGTTGAAAAATCAGCAAACATTCGCCAAGCTGCACATGATATCGTCATGTCTAAATCATTTGATAATGGTATGGTCTGTGCCTCAGAGCAAGCGGTTATCATTGATAAAGAAATTTACGATGAATTTGTAGCAGAGTTTAAATCATATCATACTTACTTTGTAAACAAAAAAGAAAAAGCTCTTCTTGAAGAGTTCTGCTTCGGCGTGAAAGCAAATAGCAAAAACTGTGCTGGTGCAAAATTGAATGCTGACATCGTTGGTAAACCAGCAACTTGGATTGCAGAACAAGCAGGATTTACAGTTCCAGAAGGAACAAACATTCTTGCTGCAGAATGTAAAGAAGTTGGTGAAAACGAGCCATTGACTCGTGAAAAATTGTCACCAGTTATCGCAGTTTTGAAATCTGAAAGCCGTGAAGATGGCATTACTAAGGCTCGTCAAATGGTTGAATTTAACGGTCTTGGACACTCTGCAGCTATCCACACAGCTGACGAAGAATTGACTAAAGAATTTGGTAAAGCTGTTAAAGCTATTCGTGTTATCTGTAACTCACCTTCTACTTTCGGTGGTATCGGGGACGTTTACAATGCCTTCTTGCCATCATTGACACTCGGATGTGGTTCTTACGGACGCAACTCAGTTGGGGATAACGTTAGTGCCATTAACCTCTTGAATATCAAAAAAGTCGGAAGACGGAGAAATAACATGCAATGGATGAAACTTCCTTCAAAAACATACTTTGAACGTGATTCAATTCAATACCTTCAAAAATGTCGTGACGTTGAACGTGTCATGATCGTTACTGACCATGCCATGGTAGAGCTTGGTTTCCTTGATCGTATCATCGAACAACTTGATCTTCGTCGCAATAAGGTTGTTTACCAAATCTTTGCTGATGTAGAACCAGATCCAGATATCACTACGGTTGAACGTGGTACTGAGATTATGCGTGCCTTCAAACCAGATACAATCATCGCTCTCGGTGGTGGATCTCCAATGGATGCTGCTAAAGTAATGTGGCTCTTCTACGAACAACCAGAAGTGGACTTCCGAGACCTTGTCCAAAAATTCATGGATATCCGTAAACGTGCCTTCAAATTCCCATTGCTTGGTAAGAAGACTAAATTCATCGCAATCCCAACAACATCTGGTACAGGATCTGAAGTAACTCCATTTGCCGTTATCTCTGATAAAGCAAACAACCGCAAATACCCAATCGCTGACTACTCATTGACACCAACTGTGGCAATCGTAGACCCTGCCTTGGTATTGACAGTTCCTGGATTTGTTGCTGCGGATACTGGTATGGACGTATTGACCCACGCGACTGAAGCTTACGTATCACAAATGGCTAGCGACTACACTGATGGTCTTGCACTTCAAGCGATCAAACTTGTATTCGAAAACCTTGAAAGCTCAGTTAAGAACGCAGACTTCCATTCACGCGAGAAAATGCATAACGCTTCAACAATCGCTGGTATGGCCTTTGCCAATGCCTTCCTAGGTATTTCTCACTCAATGGCTCATAAGATTGGTGCGCAATTCCACACAATCCACGGTCGTACAAATGCAATCTTGCTTCCATATGTCATCCGCTACAACGGTACGCGTCCAGCTAAGACAGCAACATGGCCTAAGTACAACTACTACCGTGCAGATGAAAAATACCAAGATATCGCACGCATGCTTGGACTTCCAGCTTCTACTCCAGAAGAAGGGGTTGAATCTTACGCAAAAGCTGTCTACGAACTTGGTGAGCGCGTAGGTATTCAAATGAACTTCAAAGCACAAGGAATCGATGAAAAAGAATGGAAAGAACATTCACGCGAATTGGCCTTTCTTGCTTACGAAGATCAATGTTCACCAGCTAACCCACGCCTTCCAATGGTTGACCATATGCAAGAAATCATCGAAGATTCTTACTATGGTTACAAAGAAAGACCAGGACGCCGTAAATAATTGTTATCAGCCTAGAGGCAGGAATTTCCTGTCTCTTTTCTTGTAGAATTAGAGTATTGAAAATAATTTTTAGCTTTTCTGTTTTCACTTTTCATCTGAAAAGGAAAGTGAGAAATGACTAGGTAGACAAAGAAAGACAGCAGTATAGGCTTTCAAAGGAGAAAGAAAAATAAGTGGGGTATAGACAAAAAACAACGCCCGTACTTGCAATTCAACTCAAATAGTTATATAATAGGTTTGTTGAAAGGTGATTTGTAGTGATTCAAGTTACTCTTTTCACAATAAAAATTTCATGATTTTCATAAGGAGGAAATCACTAATGGTAGTTAAAGTTGGTATTAACGGTTTCGGACGTATCGGTCGTCTTGCTTTCCGTCGTATCCAAAACGTAGAAGGTGTTGAAGTTACTCGTATCAACGACCTTACAGATCCAGTTATGCTTGCACACTTGTTGAAATACGACACAACTCAAGGTCGTTTCGACGGTACTGTTGAAGTTAAAGAAGGTGGATTCGAAGTTAACGGTAAATTCGTTAAAGTTTCTGCTGAACGTGATCCAGAACAAATCGACTGGGCTACTGACGGTGTAGAAATCGTTCTTGAAGCTACTGGTTTCTTTGCTAAGAAAGAAGCAGCTGAAAAACACCTTAAAGGTGGAGCTAAAAAAGTTGTTATCACTGCTCCTGGTGGAAACGACGTTAAAACAGTTGTATTTAACACTAACCACGACGTTCTTGACGGTACTGAAACAGTTATCTCAGGTGCTTCATGTACTACAAACTGCTTGGCTCCAATGGCTAAAGCTCTTCAAGACAACTTTGGTGTTGTTGAAGGATTGATGACTACTATCCACGCTTACACTGGTGACCAAATGATCCTTGACGGACCACACCGTGGTGGTGACCTTCGCCGTGCTCGCGCTGGTGCTGCAAACATCGTTCCTAACTCAACTGGTGCTGCTAAAGCTATCGGTCTTGTAATTCCAGAATTGAACGGTAAACTTGACGGATCTGCACAACGCGTTCCAACTCCAACTGGATCAGTTACTGAATTGGTAGCTGTTCTTGAAAAGAACGTTACTGTTGATGAAGTGAACGCAGCTATGAAAGCAGCTTCAAACGAATCATACGGTTACACAGAAGATCCAATCGTATCTTCAGATATCGTAGGTATGTCTTACGGTTCATTGTTTGACGCAACTCAAACTAAAGTTCTTGACGTTGACGGTAAACAATTGGTTAAAGTTGTATCATGGTACGACAACGAAATGTCATACACTGCACAACTTGTTCGTACTCTTGAATACTTCGCAAAAATCGCTAAATAATTCTTGAGTCGATAAAAAGCAAGGCCTCTGAACTGCACCCCAAAAGTTAGACAGAAAAAA